>CAJYSL010000473.1 GCA_913777515.1 uncultured Mucilaginibacter sp. | reverse complement strand
AATAGTTTATTTCAATTATATAAATTACATCCGGTTAAATTAAATGTTTGTTTAACAATTGTGCTTAACATCTGTGTATCAAGATAATTTTTTACTTCAGAATGTAAAAAGTATAAATTTAAGATTTTATACCGGGTACAAGTTAATTTCGTAAAGACACGTCAACAATAAATTACCTTTACCTTTAAAGTAGGATAATCGGCTGCTTTACGTTATCCAGCAGATTACATGCCTGACAATACTAATCAATACCATGAATAAAATTTTTCTTTTTTATTCTTAGTGAGCTTCCATCAAATAATTATAGCGCAAACACGCATAGTAGTTGCCCAAGATGGCAGTGGTACTTATAAAACCGTGCAGGAAGCGATTGACCAAGTACCTGCGCATAACACTAAACCTATAGAGATATTCGTAAAAAACGGCATTTACCAGGAGCGTGTGGTGGTTGATTCGACCAAAAACTTTGTGAGGTTAATAGGAGAGGATGAAGAGAAAACAATCATCACTTTTAACAACCACGCCGGCATGACTTTGCCCTCAGGCAAACGGATGGGAACACCTGAATCGGCATCGTTTTTTATTTACGCGCACGATTTTATTGCACGGAATATTACTTTTCAGAATGATGCCGGATTCACCGCCGGGCAGGCCGTAGCTGTATTGACCCATGGCGACCGGCTTGTTTTTGACCATTGCCGTTTCATTGGTTTTCAGGATGTATTGTATACGGAGGGTGAGCATAGCCGCCAGTATTACCGTGATTGTTATATAGAAGGAACTACTGATTTTATCTTTGGCCCCTCAACCGCTGTTTTTGACCGGTGCCACATCCATAGCAAAAAGAACTCGTATGTAACCGCTGCTTCAACGTCCGAAAGTAAGCCATACGGCTACGTATTTTTGGACTGTAAACTTACAGTTGATACCGCCTTGCACGGCGTATCGCTTGGCCGCCCCTGGAAGCCTTATGCCAGCGTTGCCTACATCCGTTGCTACCTGGGGCCGCATATTATTCCGGCCGGATGGAACAATTGGTCAAACCCGGATAACGAAAAGACGGCCCGTTTTGCCGAATATAAAAGTACCGGCCCCGGTGCAAACCCAGATGCCCGCGTAAAGTGGTCGCGGCAGTTAACCAAAAAAGACGCCGGCCAGTATACTATTAAAAATATACTGGCCGGCTCAGATGGCTGGTCACCTCAAGTGACTAATTAATTTACCTGCACCTCAAGCGTGCAACGTAAATGATTTAATTGATTCCCTTACAAAAGCGTAATGGTTTTGCTGATGGTTTGCTGACTGCCTGCCGATGTTTTATTGGGCTGACAAGCGCCTATGCTTACCGTAATTTTACCCGGCATATATTTTTGTTCACCGTTTTGTGCGGTTACCATCAGGTCTTCGGGTTTAATCGTAAAATCAATGTTTTGTACAGCACCGGCTTTAATCGGTGTACGCTTAAAACCTTTTAATGCTTTAAGCGGCACCGGTATTTTTAAACCGTTATGGGTGATATAAAGCTGAGTAACCTCTTCACCGTCTAACTTACCGGCGTTCTGTACCTTAACACGTAAGGTGATAGGTTTACCTTTTTGTGCAGTAGCCGGTGCTTGCAAACCACTGTATTTAAATGTGCTGTAGCTTAAACCATAACCAAAACCGTATAGCGGCTGTCCGTTAAAATAACGGTAGGTACGATTTTTCATGGTATAATCCTCAAACGATGGCAGGTCGCTGTCGCTGCGGTAAAAGGTTACCGGTAAGCGGCCGGCAGGGTTGTAATCGCCAAAAAGCACATCGGCCAACGCGGTACCTGCAGCCTGTCCGCCATACCAGGCATTTACAATTGCCGGTAGGTTATCAGCCTCCCATGGTATGGCTACGGCACTGCCGGTCATCATTACAAATACTACCGGTTTGCCAGTCGCCTTCAAAGCTTTCAGCAAATCGGTCTGTACTTTAGGCAGCATGATAGAGGTACGGTCGCCACCGTTGAAGCCTTGTTGGTTTACCCGCATTTCTTCCCCTTCTAACTGCGGAGATATGCCGCCTACATAAACAATGGCATCAGCATCTTTTACGCTTTCTGCAATGGCATTCAGGTCGGCCTTTACGGCTACGCCCGATTTAAAATTAAAAGTAGCCCTGCCTTCAGTCTGGCGGTACTCAATTACAATGTGATACGTGCTGCCTTTTTGAGTATTCAGCGTGTAAGTTTTAGGGCCAAAGCCGTCTGGCTCGCCGTTCAGGCTGCGTTCCTGGTTGTTGATGATGAGTTTATAAGGCTTGTTGCCGGTTAGCTCAAAGGTAATTTCGTCGTTATTAGTCGCTGTGTAGTCGGTAGTCCAACGGGCCGAAAAATTCTTCTGGCTGATGTTATCCACCACAAAAGTACCGTCGCGCCAAATGTAGTTGATGCCGGTTTCCTGGCGGGTTACTGCCGGGGTGCCGTTCAGGTTATTGTTTTGCCAGTATTCGGCCTTAAAACCTTTTTTACCGTCTGCACGGCCTAAGTCGCCTAAGTCAACATTCCGGGTATATTTGTCGCTCGTATAGTTGATGCCCTGGGTGTAATAAACATCAGTACCGGCACCCAGCTTAGCTTTGATGGCTTTGTAAGGAGTGCTTATTTCAGACGGCATACCATTATAATTACCCAGCACACTCACCGGGTTGTCGGCATTCGGGCCAATAACAGCCACTTTTTTCAATTTTTTGCTCAGCGGCAAAACGTTTTGCTCATTTTTAAGCAGTACAATGCTTTGATGAGCCATTTTAAGGGCATGAGCTTTGTGCGCCGGGGCCTCCAGCATGCTGGTGCCGATGCTTGCATATTTATCTTTTGCAGGCGGGTCGAACAAGCCCAAGCGAAAACGTATGGTAAACAGTCGTTTTAATGACACATCGATTTGCTGTTCCGTAATTTTACCGTGCTTTACGGCATCGGTAAGCGATTGATAGGTGATGTTACCACACTCCAAATCGGTGCCATGCAACACCGCGTCAGCCGCGGCATCCTCGGCCGAGGCATGGGTTTTATGTTTTTGGTAAAAGTCGTCAATGGCACCGCAGTCCGAAGTTAAGTAACCGGTAAAATGCCACTGGTTGCGTAAAATATTGTTGAGCAGCAAATCGCTGCCGCAACAGGGCTGACCTTTAAACGCATTGTAGGCACACATTACCCCGGCCACTTTGCTGTCTACCACCAGTTTGTGGAAAGCCGGTAAATAGGTGTCCCATAAATCGTAATCTGATACATCAGTGTTAAATTCATGTCGGGATGGCTCCGGACCACTATGTACGGCGTAATGCTTGGCGCAGGCTGCCGCTTTTAAATAAACCGGGTCGGTACCTTGCAAGCCCCTCACAAAATTAGCGCCCATGTTGGCGGTAAGGTAAGGGTCTTCGCCGTAAGTTTCCTGTCCACGGCCCCAGCGCGGGTCTCTAAATATATTTACGTTGGGTGTCCAGTAGGTAAGGCCCAGGTAAATGCCGCGGTGCCCAGCTTTAACACTTTCGTTATAAACCGCACGGCCTTCGTCGGCGGTTTGCTCGGCCATCAGATGCATGCTGTTGGTATCAAAAGTGGCGGCCATAGCAATGGCTTGCGGGTAAACGGTAACCTTGTAAGGCGTACGGGCAACGCCGTGCAAGCTTTCGTTCCACCAATTGTAAGCCGGTATGCCCAGGCGCTCAACGGCCGGTGCTGCATTGAGCATTTGTCCAACTTTTTCGGGTAGGGTTAAGCGCGAAACCAGGTCATTCACCCGTTGCTCAATAGATAAAGCCGGGTCCTGAAATCGATAAGCGTACTCGCTTGGCCACGGTTTCCAGGCAAAGCAAATTAGTAACAATAACGATACAGGCAGAGCCGTAAGGCCGGTGTACTTCAGTTTTTTCATGCTGAATAGTTAATGATTAAAATATGTTTAAAGGTTGATAAAAGGGACCGGAAAAAAAGCTTTCGGAGCGTAAAGTATATAATCGGTTTGTGTTGTAAATCTATAGAAATATAATTAAACTTGCAATCGATTGCATAAACTTAACTATCAGTTGCTTCATAAATCATCATCGGATGTTACGGGCAGCTCATTCAAACCAACAAAATCTGAATTATAATGCGGCAACAGTTTAGAGTTTTAAGCTTACTGGCTTTTGTATGGATACTTACATGGGCTAACCGCTGTTTCGCAGATGATGGCTACAAGCTTTGGCTAAATTATGCTAAAATCGACGACAGGGTCGTAGCAGCGTCCTATAGCCAGCAGTTAAAGCAAGTTTACTTTGCCGAAGGCATGGGCAGCGGCGATGTGGCTCGCAAAGAGCTGATGCAAGGCGTAGAGTGCATGCTGCAATTTACACCGCAAATATCAAATGCAGGTAATGCCGGTTTATTGGTGGGTACCTATCAAAAATTACCGGCAGGAGTCACCAAAGGCCTTGCTAGTGTTAACAATGATGAAGGTTACGTGATCAAAACCATCATCGCTAATAACCGTAAGCAGATTGTGATTGCCGGCAAAACCGAAACCGGTGTTTTGTATGGCATTTTTAACTTTTTAAGATTGCTGCAAACGCAGCAACCCATCAGCGCATTAAATATTAATGAATACCCGAGGCTGGAACGCCGTGTGCTTAATCATTGGGATAATCTGAGCCGCACGGTAGAGCGGGGATACGCTGGAGCCTCCATCTGGAACTGGCACAAACTGCCTGGCTACATCGACCAGCAATATATTGACTATGCCCGCGCTAATGCCTCCATCGGTATTAACGGTACAGTTTTAAATAACGTAAATGCCAATGCCTTGATGCTTACCCCGGAGTATTTGGTGAAGGTAAAGGCACTGGCCGATGTTTTCAGGCCGTATGGTATTCGGGTGTATCTGTCGGTTAAATTCAGCAGCCCTATCGAGGTAGGCAAATTAAAAACGGCCGACCCGTTAAACAGCGAAGTACGCCAGTGGTGGAAAGATAAAGCTAACGAAATTTACAAATACGTGCCCGATTTTGGCGGCTTTTTGGTAAAAGCTAACTCCGAAGGGCAGCCTGGTCCGCAGGCTTACGGGCGTAACCATGCCGATGGCGCTAACATGATGGCTGAGGCATTGGCTCCACATAATGGCATTGTGATGTGGCGTGCATTTGTGTATGATAGTAACCCATTGAACGACCGTGCTAAACAGGCTTATGACGAGTTTAAACCCTTGGACGGCAAGTTTGCCGACAACGTGATTGTGCAGGTAAAAAACGGCGCGATTGATTTTCAGCCGCGAGAGCCTTTCCATCCGCTGTTTGGTGCGATGGACAAAACGCCGCTGATGATGGAATTCCAGATCACGCAAGAATACACTGGTTTTTCGACTCATTTATTCTACGAGGCCCCTTTGTTTAAAGAAGTGCTGGATGCTGATACTTACACCAAAGGCAAAGGTACTACCGTAGCCAAAGTGCTCGAAGCTAAGCCACATGCCAAAGCGGTTACCGGTATTGCCGGGGTGGCAAACATCGGTACCGATCGCAACTGGTGTGGCCACCCGTTTGCCCAGAGCAACTGGTATGCCTTTGGCCGGATGGCCTGGAATCCTAACCAGTCGCCAGCACAATTGGCCAACGATTGGCTGCGCATGACTTTTACCAACGACAAAAGCTTTGTGGAGCCCATGGTGCAGCAAATGCTAGCCTCGCGTGAGAATACAGTAAACTACATGACGCCCCTGGGCTTGCATCATATTATGGGCATCAATACCCACTACGGCCCCGGCCCTTGGGTAGATAAAGCCGAACGGCCGGACTGGACCTCGGTACATTACCACAAAGCCGATAGCTTAGGTATTGGTTTTGACCGCAGCAGCACGGGCAGTAAAGCCACCTCGCAATACGCGCCTCAGGTACAGCAAAAGTTTGATAATTTAGCCACCTGCCCCGATAGTAACCTGTTATGGTTTCATCACCTGAGCTGGAACTATAAGATGCGGTCGGGCAAAACGCTTTGGCACGAGTTGGTGCATCACTATTACGAGGGCGTAGACTCGGTACGGCGCCTGCAAACCGTTTGGAACGGCATGCAGGGTAAGGTTGATCAGCAACAGTACATTGCTGTAAAACAGTTAATTGCCATACAATTAGAAGAAGCCATCCGCTGGCGGGACGCTTGTGTACTTTACTTTCAAACGTTTTCTAAGCAGCCTATCCCTGCCGATTACGAAAAGCCTTTGCACCCGTTGTCATACTATCGGGAAATGCAGTTTCACTTTGCGCCGGGTATTGGCGGTAATATTTAAGAAATCTAAAATTACAGACCTCATATCATGTTTAAAACAAAGTTAAAAATCAACGTCGCTTTACTGTTGGGCGCAAGCATGGCGGTAGCCTGTCAGTCGTCCGATAAGCAAAAGCAATCAGCAGAGCAAAAAGACACTGTAGCTCAGGCCGACAGCAACGCAAAAAAATATATCTCCCAGCCGCTCATCAGCTCTATTTATACGGCCGACCCATCTGCCCATGTGTTTAACGGTAAAATTTATATTTATCCGTCGCACGATATTGAATCGGGCATCCCACAAAACGACAACGGCGACCATTTTAACATGAAAGATTTCCACGTTCTATCGATGGACAGCATAGGAGGGAAGGTAACCGACAACGGTGTGGCTTTAGATATTAAAGATATTCCTTGGGCCGGCCGCCAGCTTTGGGCACCTGATGCTGCTTACGAAAAAGGTATTTACTACCTGTATTTTCCGGTTAAAGATAAAAGCGATGTGTTTCATATCGGCGTAGCCACCAGCAAATCACCTGTAGGGCCGTTTAAGGCCGAGCCTAAACCTATTGAGGGCAGTTACAGTATTGATCCATGTGTTTTTAAGGATACTGACGGCAGCTACTACATGTATTT
>CAJYSL010000472.1 GCA_913777515.1 uncultured Mucilaginibacter sp. | reverse complement strand
GTCGGTGGGTTTAAACCCGGCTCAACAGCAAGCCCTAAATAATATCATGGCGGCACAAGACCTGGCCATTGTACACGGGCCACCGGGCACCGGCAAAACCACTACGCTGGTACAAGCCATTAAAGCAATAGTAACGCAAAACCAGGAGCAGGTGTTGGTGGTTGCCCCCAGCAATACAGCCGTCGACTTGCTGAGCGAAAAGTTGAGCCAGGAAGGCTTGCGGGTGTTGCGCATTGGCAACCCGGCTCGTGTTTCTGAAAAACTGACTGCCCTTACACTGGATAGCCAGATGTCGCAGCACAGTCTGATTAAAGACATTAAAAAGCTGAAGAAACAGGCATCCGAGTACAAAAACATGGCGCATAAATACAAGCGCAATTTTGGCAAGGCCGAACGCGACCAGCGCAAAGCATTGTTTAACGAGGCGCATAAAATTATGCAGGATGTGGGCAAAACCGAACAGTACATTATTGATGATTTAGTAGCTAAAGCACAGGTAATTACCGCCACGCTGGTAGGTGCCAATCATTATACCATCCGCAATACCCAATTTAAAACTGTTTTTATTGACGAAGCCGGCCAGGCACTTGAGCCTGCCTGCTGGATACCCATACTAAAAGCGCAAAAAGTGATATTGGCAGGTGACCATATGCAACTGCCGCCCACCATCAAATCGGCAGAAGCAGCCAGGCAAGGGCTTAGCACTACACTGCTCGAAAAATGCGCCAACTTATACCCCGATGCCGTTACCCTACTCGACACGCAATACCGGATGAATGAGGTAATTATGGGTTTCTCCTCTCAAGAGTTTTACGAAGGCAGACTAAAAGCACATACTACTGTAGCCCAGCAGTTGCTTTTAGAAGGCGACCAGCCACTTTGTTTTATTGACACGGCCGGTTGCGGATTTAACGAACAAGCCGAAGGCACCAGTACCGCTAATCCGGATGAAGCAGCTTTTTTATTTAAGCATTTGAACCTGTTGGTTGAGCAGATTATTGCTACCAAACAAAGCACAAACTTTCCGACTATAGCAGTGATATCACCCTACAAAGAGCAGATACGCTTATTGCAGGAACAGCTTTTAAATCATCCGGAACTGGCAAAATATCAAAATCACATTGCGGTGAACACTATCGACAGTTTTCAGGGACAGGAACGCGATGTAGTTTACCTGAGCATGACCCGCAGCAATACCGAGGGCGAAATTGGATTTTTGGCTGATACCCGCCGCATGAACGTAGCCATGACCCGCGCCCGCAAAAAGCTGGTAGTGATTGGTGACAGTGCCACGCTGGGCAGCTTTCCGTTTTATGCTGATTTTATTGCCTACGCCGAACAAAACGGTGGTTACCAAAGCGCATGGGATTTTGCTCCTTTTTGATTTCGCTATAGTTACCCGCTATTTTATTTTTTTGTTGAAAAACAGCATATTGCATTAGCTTGGTGCAAATTATCTGGCTTCAACCTTATGGACGATTACAAAACCGTAAAACAATCGCAAACCACCCTAACCGAGTTAATGATACCCTCATACTCTAACTTTGGCGGCAAGGTACATGGCGGTGTTATTTTAGGCTTGATGGATAAAGTAGCCTATGCCTGCGCAGCCAAGCATGCCGGTAATTACTGCGTAACCGTTTCTATTGACACTGTTAACTTTTTAGCACCCGTAGAGGTAGGCGAACTGGTTTCGCTGCTGGCCTCTGTTAATTATGTGGGTAATTCATCTATGGTAATTGGCATCCGGGTACAAACCGAAAACGTGCGCACCCAGCAAATCAAACATACTAACTCCAGCTATTTTACCATGGTTGCCATGGGCGATGACCATCAGCCGGCCAAGGTACCGGCCTTGATACTGCAAACGCAAACCGAAATCAAGCGCTTTTACGAGGCCTATCATCGCCGCGAACTCACCAAGTATTACAACCAGGAACAGAACCGCATTAAAAACGATTCGGAACTGGAAGAAGCTATCAAAATCATTAGCCAGGAACGTTGTAAAATCGAACTGCTGTAACCTTATCCCTCATCCAGTTTATGGTGCGGTACATTCATCAACCAATCTTAATATTGATTGATAGTTTTGGCCCACGGCATCCGACAGGGCAATTTCGCAGGTTTTAGACGATGAATAATAGCCGCTGCAAACCGCCTGGCTGGCATCATGGGCTTCCAGCCGGGTAGCAGTACGCGTTAACTCCGGAAACAAAAAGCCACGGTCGCCTGCCATACCGCAACAGCCCGCATGCACCGGTACCGTTACTTGTTCGGCATAATGCCCGGCTACTACCGAAAATGCATTTTCCAATCCCATTTTGCTCAGCGAACAAACCGGATGTAAAACGATATTGCCCTTCTTCGCTTTCACCTCGGCTTTCGGCATGATGTACTGTTGAATATATTCGATACTATCCAAAATTGTCAGGCCATCATATTTTGCTTTATTTTCGTCCGTCAGCTTACCCCGGCAATTGCGTAAGGTTTGCGTGCAAGAACTGATATCCAGCACCACAGGATATTGACCTTGCTGCGTAATTTCCCAGAGTTGGCTTACCGTAGCGTTGACCATATAGGCATGCGAATCGGTAAACCCTTTCGAAGAGTAAATCTGCCCGCAGCACTGCCCGCTCAACCCCTGCGGAAACAACACTTCGATACCGGCCCGGGCAGATACATCGATAAAAGTTTGGGTAATCGGCTTGCTGTTCTTATCCGTTTCGCCCATCACGCGGTTAATACAGGCCGGGAAGTAAACCACTTTAACGTCACTTTTTACAAGCTTATCCGGTTTGGGCAACGCCGGAGCCACGGCCAGTTGGTTAGACCACAACGGAAATGCAGGCACCACTTTTTTGATGGCCGCCGTCAGCTTATACATGGTCTTTTTGCCAAATACAGAGTTCATGAGCACGCCGGCTCGCAGGGCCAGTTTTACGACCGCAGCAACTGCTCTGAAATTACGGGCCGTAAACATGGCCACGCTATTGGCTGTCGACGAATGATTTTCCACACGCAGCCGCTTCACCAAATCGCCGGTATTAATGTCCACCGGGCAGGCCGTGGCACATAAGCCATCTACGGCGCAGGTATCTAAACCCTGATACTGGTATTGCTGCACCAGTTCGGCATGCTGCTTAGCGTTGCCATGTTGCTTTAGCTTTTTAATTTCACGGCGTACTACAATGCGTTTGCGCGGGGTTAGGGTTATATCGCGACTGGGGCATTTATGCTCGCAAAAGCCACATTCCATACAACGGTCCACCTCCTCTTCTACCTGCGGTAAATCTTTGAGGTTACGAATATGCGCTGCCTTGTCGTGGTTAATAATCACGCCGGGATTTAGTAGGTTTACAGGGTCTACCTGCTCCTTAACTGCCTTCATCACGGCGTAAATTTCCGGCCCCCATTCTGTTTCTACAAAAGGGGCCATATTTCGGCCGGTACCATGCTCGGCTTTTAGTGTGCCATTGTATTTGGTTATTACCAGGTCAACCA
>CAJYSL010000471.1 GCA_913777515.1 uncultured Mucilaginibacter sp. | reverse complement strand
TACTAATACGCATTGCAGGCTCTCGCGCTTGTCCAAGTAAGTACGTATAAACTTATCCCAGTCTTCTTTTTTACTTTTAGATATACGGGCGTAGCCATAACCAGGTAAATCCACCAGATACCAGTCATCGTTAATTAAAAAATGATTGATAAGTTGCGTTTTACCAGGGGTTTGCGATGTTTTAGCTAAACCTTTTTTTGAAGTAAGCATATTTATCAACGACGACTTGCCTACATTTGAGCGGCCGATAAAAGCGTACTCAGGCCTGGTTGGCGGCGGAAGTTTAGAAACTTGCGTATTGCTGCATATAAATTCGGCAGATTTGACAATCATGATACAAAGGTAACCTTTGCAAATTATACTTTTAGTGTTTAAACACATAATGAATTATGAATGACTATCAGATACCTGCACAAACCCGCATTGGGCACGTGCATTTAAAAGTAAGCGACCTGCAACGTTCTATTGATTTTTACTGCGGCTTGTTGGGCTTTGAGCTGATGATGAAATATGGTTCGCAAGCAGCGTTTATTTCGGCTGGTGGCTACCATCATCACATTGGGTTAAACACTTGGCATAGCTTAGGCTCCGGCCCTGCCCCCGAACGCGCCCCCGGCCTTTATCACACCGCTATTTTATATCCTGAGCGAAAAGATTTAGCGACAATATTACAGCGTTTATTGGATGCAAAATACCCAAATATCACCGGCGCTTCAGACCATGGCGTGTCAGAAGCAGTCTACCTGGATGACCCTGATAAAAATGGTGTCGAGTTGTATTGGGACCGTCCTAAAGAACAATGGCCAACTGACCAAAGCGGGCATCTCACCATGTTTACGCGGCAGTTAGATATTCCAAATTTACTTGCCGAATTAAGTTGATTTTTTAATCGAGAATATCTCTGTAAACTTCTGTTTAACAAATAGATATATTATTACGTAGGTTAATTATTACTTTTGGGGTAGTGTCTCAGTTTGAATGAAGTAAAATTAAGCCTTGCTAATATCAAATACAGATTGATTTAAAGTAATGATTGAGGTGTTTTACAGTCCCTTGATTGCAAATTATTTCGCGGTGTTGGCGATTTTAGGCAGAAAGTGAGCTGTTTGCGCGTGTGATGTGAGGCAAAAAGTGAGGTTAAAAATGCTACGCATTTTTACTTTTATTTTGATTTGTGGGTTTTTTGACACTAACTTTTAGGTGGCATAATTAAGCCGTTAAAGGTTATGGAGAATAATGGAGGAAAAGAGTTAGAGTTCTCAAAAAAGATGTATCTATGCGCGCAACTATTAGGTGCGAAGTCTGACTTATTATCTGCAATTGGTAGTTGGCGCAAAGATACAAGCGATGAAGATACGTTTTTGCTACTTGATGATTGGATAACTGAAACGATTATAGAACAGCAACAATCATTAAATTACATCATCAAAGCGCACAATATATAGTTGACATTCGTTTATCTTTTGGATTGTACATAGGCCTTGGGTTTCTAAATGTACGGTCTAATATTTCAACTCTATCAACTTCTGTTAAATTGTAATTACCCCACTTTTCTTCAAGTCCATCGATTAACTGTTCTGTGGTTGGTAAGAACCATGCAACCAACCATATATTTGCAGCCTTATATTTTGTTTGCCCTATCAGATGTGGCTCTACTATCCGCCAGTCTTCTGTGTTGCTATCGGTGTCAGAATACCAAAAGCGTATTAAATTTTTGTTTTTTATAGCTGGCTTCAGTAGTTCTATTAACTGAAGTTCTTTAACCGTCATCACATGCGGTTGTGCTTCGGGTTTTGGTTCATGTATCTTTAGATACTTTTTGTTATTATACATAGTGTGGTAATTAATCTAATAGGTTTACTATGTCTTCGATACTCATTACATCTTTGGTTAACCCTGCTTGCATTGCAGGTGTTACTCGTAATGATTTGTGTATTTTACAGAAATTGTAATATACAAAGTGCAAAGCAATAGCATAACAGTGATTATCTAACTTTTTGGAAAAACCATTTGTAAGCCTTGTAAACCTACGCATATGCATACGCATGGTTAAATTTTGGCGTTCAACATAGCTTGTTGATATTTTCTTTTCGTCAGGCGTTCCACTAACAATAATTGTTTCAGTTTTGATAAACGGTGCAGGGCTATATCTACGCTCTTGCTCAAATGCTATTTCTGCTGCCCTACGTTGATTGTGCATTTTTGCGCCTTTAGGGTTCTCAGGCTCGTATATCTTTTTAAGCATAGCAAAGTCTATATCTTTGCCGAACGTGCTACCAACGGCACTTAAATACACTTTTAGACCGTCTGTTGTAAGCTGTATTCTATTTTTTACCCTTGACTTAACATCACACATAAATTCAAAGGCTGACTGTGCATCTCTGTTACCAACGTAGTATGATACCATTAACTTACTATCTGCATCTATTGCCGTCCATGTCCAAATATCACCAACTGCATTGCCTTTCATTTCTTCTGGAACATTTGATTCCTTTGCGTATACGAAACTCCAAATCTCGTCAGCCTCTATACGTTGAGTAGTTAAACTGTGTACTGTTTCGTCATGAAATTGCTGACAAGCTTTACCAATATCTACAAGCAGTTTAGTAACAGTATTTATGCTTACATCCGCTATTCTCGATGTAGCGCGCAAACTCATGCCCTCAACTAAGCAACTAATAATTTGAACACGTTTGGCAGTTGGTAACTTATTCATAAGACAAATGTAAATGATTTATTTGAACCGTCAAGCATAAATATCAGTTTGAAAAATATTTATGCATAATTACATCGAATATTTATTTTGAACATAAATGCTGTATATTTGTTATGGAAATACAAAGCATTTTTACATCGGAGTACAACATGAGCAATAAGCACGCTGAGATTGATTACCTACTTAAGAGCCTTGAACAGAAGAAATCTTTACGTGAGATATTCGAGCAAAGACTGCATGAACTAAAAACAAGTCAGACAGCTATCGAAAAAATGTTTCAAATAAGCCACCGGACACTTGACGGACTTTTAGATGGTACTCAAAAACGAGTTAATTATATGGCTTTATCTCAATTGGCCATATTTCTTAACATGACTACTGAAGAGATTTTTGAAATCCATGTAGAACAATTAAAAAACAATTTTGAAACTGAAAACACATCAGCAAATAAGAAAAGATTTATTAAAGAGAATTTTGATTTAACAGTGTTGAGAAAGGCCAATATTCTTAATACTGTAACAGATTATGATGTCATAGAAGCTAAACTTAAATCGTTACTTAACCTAAAATCAATATTCGATTATAAAAAGAGAGATTTTAGTGCTGCTTTTTGGTCAGGAATAATACCTCAAAAAAGCGTTGTAAGAAATACACTTACAAGAGATTTGTGGCTGACTTATGCAAGAAACATAGCAATACAATTAGACAATCCTTACTACTTTAATAGAGAGGCATTAGTTAAATACTTTCCACAAATACGTTGGCATTCCACGAACCTTGAATTTGGTTTATTGAACGTGATTAAGAGCCTTTTTAAACTTGGAATAACCGTTATAGTTCAGTCTCATTTATCAGCCTTACACCTAAGAGGGGCAACTTTTGTGGTGAATTCAAAACCATGTATCGTTTTAACGGATTACAGAGGGAATTACCCAACCCTTTGGCACTGCCTCGTGCATGAATTGTACCATGTATTGTTTGACCTTAACGAGATAGCAGAAAACCAATATCACATATCTGAAGACCCTGAAGAACTGTTATCAGTTAATCAAAAAGAGGCGGAAGCAGATGCATTTGCTAAAAAATACCTGTTCTCAGCCGAGAAGTTAAAAGAAGTATCGCCCTACATACGCGACTTAAATTATATCAATGAGGTTGCCGAAGAAAACAACGTTCACCCAAGTATAATTCACGCTTATCATGCTTATGAGAAGCAAGGCGTTGATAGAATGGCTTGGATAAGAGCCAAACGACAAATGCCTGAAATTAGGACAGCAATTTATCGGTTAGAGTTTTCGCTTGCAGATAAAAAGCCAGTTAATGAATTAATAAAAACGAAAAAGTTGGAAATATATAATTGAAATGAAAGATAATAAGAAAAAAACGACCGACAAAGAGGCGGAAGAAAAGCAAAAAGCAGAATTGCTTAAACAGAGTGATTTACTAAGCATTTTTGAGAATACAGAAAGCTTAGTAAAACCAAAAGACAAAAAGAAAGAAAGCGAAATTGTACAACTTATTAGTGGTGAGGTTGCAGTTATTTCTGATAAGATAGAAAGATATGATTCTCAATATCCAATGGAAATGTACGAACATCTTTATCGGGTTTACAAGCTTAAAGGAGACCCTAAAGCATGGAAAAAAGATAAAAAATGTGCTGACTTCACGAATGAAATGTTCTACGCGGGTAGATTCGGAAAAGGGGTTCTGCAAACCCTTAGAGAGAAAAACAAATACGATAGTTCTAAAGGTTATTGTGAAAGGGCGAGAAAACATTATTATCACCTCAACTCAACTGGAATACATATGTTGCAAAAATTTATTTCTCAAACAGTGGATGCTTTGAAACTTTGCACTGAGGAATACGAGTTTAGAAAATATATGTTTGCTCTATACAAAGTACCTTACCAACAAGATATGTTTAGAGATTAATCTTTATTACTCCATCGCTTTTTAGCTGCCTTAGCCGCAATTTCTTTTCTCTTTTCAGAGGATAGTTTTTCTGCACGCGCTTTGCCACCTTTTAAGCCACCTAATCTACCCGATGCAACAGCTTCGGGTTTTTTATTGTCCTCAACATTTGTATTGTCAACTTCGCCCGTTGCATTGTCTAAAATAAATTTAGCCAGTTGATTTAAATCTTTCTTTGCCATATCCAAAGGTAAACAACGCGCCAAACTTAAAAAGTCATTATGAATAATAGTTATAACCAAACTGAGACACTACCACTTTTGGTAATGACCGCAATTTAAATCATCAACTAAAAGTATTTCTCTAATCTGAGCCCATAGGTGAGTAGTAAGTTTTCGCTTTGGGTGCGGGATATTTTGTTGTAAGACAGGCTGCCGTTTAGGTTGAGCCAGTTGTTTAGTTTAAAGCCTAAGCCGAATGTAGAGCGGATGATATAGTCGTTGTTGCGGGTTAATGAGTTTTGCAAAAAGCTGCCGCTATCAATAGTGACCAGGTTATTGATCAAAAAGTGAAATTGCAGCCTTAAAGAGTTGCGGTAAGTATGATATAGCTCCCGGGTAGTATCGCTGGTGTTGATATCGCTTAGGTCGTATAAAATACCGTCGCTGATGTTTAGGTAAGTATTCGGCTTATCGAGGATGCTGTATGCAATGCCCGCTCCTGCCAGCAACTGACTGTTAATTTTTAGCGAGTAGCTGGTGTTGTAGTTGGCCAATCCCCAGTAGTAACTATGAGGAATGGCTTTGTATAAATTGAAGTCGACCGATGATGAATAATCGTTATTGGTCAAAGCATTGTTGGAGCAGCCATAAACCCAACTGTTGTTGGCGTTTAGCGCAATAGCTTTCTTTTTAATCTCGAAGCGTAGGCCATTATTGAGCAGGTAAGAATTACCATCTCGTGCCCGGTTAATTGAGCCGGTAGAATTATAAATAACGTGATAGCTGGTGGTATCGCTAAACTGAGCCTTTGCAGCAAAGCCGCAAAGCAATACACTTAAGAAAGCGCAGCGTTTGAGCATAAGTGTGCAGTTGGGTTGTGCTGTATTCGACATAGGATACAGATGTTGAGTTTATCGCGGTGAATGTAATGTAGCACATCTTTGTGTGAGTGAGGTTAAATTGTAAGTGTTTCTTGGCGCATTTAACAAATGGTTTGAGTGGAAAAAAGCAATTAAGTCTTAGGCGTACAGAGCAGCCTCGCTATACGTTTGCACTTTAGATAGTTTGTTAATCCATGGAAAGGTGAAGGCATGTCGCCCTTACCTAAAGAAATGATGTTGATGTATACAAATGTATCATCATATAATATGGTAATATCCCTTCCGAACCACCTTGTAAAGAATCCTGTAGGCTGAGAGTACTTCAAAATACCATCAGCGCGTTCTTGAATTTCAATCTTGCCACAATATTTAGATAAAGCAGCTTCAATGTCCTCTTTTTGCAAACTATGGTGCTTATGGTCTACTTTTACCAGTTTATTCATTAAAAACAGGTTTATCAGCACCCATCCATCGAAGAATACACACAATAGAAAATACCAGACTGATATGTGTGAGACATTAGCAGGTTTAACTATAACAGGTACAGTAATAAGGCCTATTGACATTAAAGCATAGCAATAAGCAAAAAAGTAATTAAGAATTAATATAGCACTTAATTGATAAACAATGTGCTGTCTTTCCAAGCTTTTTTCAATGTTGATTACAGGTATAAATGCCATTTCTAATATCGAAAACTGACAACCCAACTGAATGCATTGTTTGTATTATTTCAGATTGATTTCCTACGTTAGCCCAGCATCATCAAATCTTCATCGTCCGTCAGGCTCAGTTGTATGTTCTCGCTTCCGGCAATCCCTTCAATCGAGCCTTGAATGTGTACGGCGCTTAACAGTACTTTTTCCAGTTGTTTTTCGCGTATCTTCCATAGTTTTTCCATGGCTTCACGTTCTTTATGGATAGACATACGCATGCTGGTAAAGCCCTCGCGTAAAGCCTTCCATTGTTCGTTAAACTCGCTGCTGGTTAAGTAATCATACAACAAATGCATCTTGTCGCCTTTGCCCTCTTGCGCTCTGATGATGGCTGACGTTTTTATCACACAATCGCGCAGGATGAACGAAACTGCTTTTACCTCCGCAAACGAGCAAATCCATACACCGTCGCGCTCACCAAAACAGTCCATATCACGTGGGTAGCATTGGGTTACAATCACGGCAACGTCCGCGCCAATGTGACGCATGTCTTTTTTCAGTTTTTCAATCCAGTCGCCGCCAAACTCTTTGGTGCGTTTACATTCGTAAATGATTTTGCCGCACTCCTGTCCAAACTGGTTCCGAACAGTTTGCACGCAGTCTGCGCCACGGATACCCTTACCCACCTCATTCACCATATCAAACGGGAAATAGCCGCGCAGCAGTTCTTCTAAAATTAGTTCCTGTACTTCGCCCTGTAATTGCATCGAGCCTTGTTCGGCTTTACGTTTCATCTCGTCGGCCAGTTTTTTCTGGTCGTCCAGTTGCTTTTCCAGTTCTTTTACTTTAAACTGGTATTCTGTATCACGCATGGCAAAGCGCTCGGCCTCCTGCTTGCGGATGGTTTCTGAAAGCGTGTTGCGCTGCTCCTGTATACGGCGCTCCAGGGTCAGTTCCAATTCTTCTTCCCGGCTTTTCAGGGTGCGCTCCTTTTGCATAAATTCAAGTTCTTTCTGGCGGGCAGCACGCAGTTTTTCTTCCGAGTCTTTCACCGAGTTTTCGAGCATACGCAACTGGTTGTCTACGTCAGCCTGGATAGATTTGCGGAGCGATTGCTCGATGGCGTCCTGCATCTGGCGTTTCTCTTCAGCCAACCTAAGCTCAAACTGCTGCTGCTGTTGGCGTTGTTTGGTTGCAAACTCCTCTTCTTTCTTTCTGAACTCCTCCTCCTTTTGCTGCGTATACTGCTGCATTTTAACACGAAGTTGCTTCTTATACTCTTCAGTCATCACTTCCTCAATCGGGAAACCATGATTACAATTCGGACACTTAACCTCTGTCGCCATACTTATGCTTTTAGCTTTGCGTATTA
>CAJYSL010000470.1 GCA_913777515.1 uncultured Mucilaginibacter sp. | reverse complement strand
ATAGGATTGCTGCCCCCCATCGGCACATCGCCGATAGTTACTTCGCGGGTTACAAAACGTGAATATTGAGTGAGTGAGTTACAGTAACGGCCAGGCAGCCCTTTTACAGCTTCAGCGTTCATCATAGGATATGCGCAATTATCTAAACAATACAAAGTTAAGCATATTGGTTTATGCTAACCTGAGTAAAAAGTAAAATTAAAGTATGTCTTTACGGAGTACGTAAGTTTTAGCTAACCTGTCGTGCAAAGCCTGGTTATAATCGCCAAATAAAGCCAGTAAAAAACCGGTAAAACAAAACACGATTGATATTATCTTTCCGAAACTCCGCAGTAAAGCCCTTCCGAAGCTTACTTTCAAACCGTCCTCGTCAACTACAATCATTTTAAATAACACCTGCCCCAAAGTCGCGCTCAAGGGTGTGACAAAACAGATTAGATTGTACAACCAAATTGTTGCTAAAACAATACCATCTATGATTAAAACGTTTTTCAAGTCGGATGTATTAATAGGCTGATTAATGTTGATACTACTCAATTTTTCTAAAGGCAGGTATCCATTTAGCAAGCTAAATACTAAGCGAACTATCATACCGATGATAAAATAATCAACAATAAAGGCCAGCACCCTATACCCAAAACCGGCCAAATTAGCTTCGGTCGGAAAGTAATACCCCTCGTATCTAAAATACTCAGCAAAGTCTAAAATATCACTGGCTTTGGTCCAATTACTGAATGGTGTACGCACCAAATCATTGGGCTCCAGTCGGCCGTCGGTTAATTCTTCAAAGGTGAAAGGGCCTTTTTCACCATCGTTATCTTTAACAAAAAAGCTATCCATGTATATGTGTTGTGCTGAGCACGGACAGCAAAAGTAATGTTTTAATTACCGTTTGCCTAACCATTAAGAACTCATGGCATACACCACAATATTTACGCCGAATTTGGTATTATCCTCAGCTAAAAAGCGCTTGTTCCTGAAATCGTAATCCCACTCGCAGCCATAATCTTTGTTGCTGTACAATACGGCAATGCGACCGTTAATGGTGATGGCCTTCAAATAATCGTGCACCAAGTCATCCCCCCAGCCATTGAGTTCGAACGAGGTATTGGGCGGACCTTTCTCAAACGTGAAGAATGAGCGGTAAATCTCGTGGTTGTTGGGTATCTTTTTCATGGCCTGAGGCCCGAACAAGGCCGACATTTGCGCCTCGAACGATTTGGCGAACAAACCGTCGATGTCGTGATTACAGTCATCCACAAATACAAA
This sequence comes from uncultured Mucilaginibacter sp., assembly GCA_913777515.1. Taxonomy (GTDB): domain Bacteria; phylum Bacteroidota; class Bacteroidia; order Sphingobacteriales; family Sphingobacteriaceae; genus Mucilaginibacter. The sequence goes on along the minus strand of CAJYSL010000470.1, from coordinate 14,888 downwards.
CCCGCCGTTTTGCACATACTTTTTAAAGTTGGCGCGCTCCTGCGCATCAAACTGTACCAGCTTGTGCCCGCTCAGGTAACTAAAAGGCGAATTAAACACATCAGGACTGCTCAGGGCTACTACTTTTTCTTTACTATCAATAGGGATGGTAGTGTACTCTAACAGTGAGTTTAAGATATTGGACGGCATGCGCTGGTCGGTATCCCAATCGCCCGAATGGTAGCTAAAGCGGGTAAAAGTAAACTTAGAGGTTAGTGCCATCAGTGTTAAAACTTTAAAAGTAGTACAAAATTTTATCCGTTACTGGTTTTTATTTGCCGTGTTTGTAATTTTTTGAATACTAATTTCAGGTTTTTACAAAAAGACACTCCTTTTAATCTAAATCAGGATATATTGTGATGCCATTTAACCAGTACTAACTATTTTGATTTAAAACTGCGCTTTGGAAATTACAGAAACCCACGTTAAATCACTGCTGGCAAAGCTGCCGCAGTTAAAAACTGAGATACAGAAGGTCATTGTTGGCCAGGAACATATTTTAGATGAGTTGCTGGTGGCATTTTTGGCCGGTGGTCATTGTTTGCTGGAAGGAGTACCGGGCCTGGCTAAAACCCTGCTGGTTAAAACCATGTCGCAGGCGTTGCATTTATCATTTCGCCGCATACAATTTACACCCGATTTGATGCCTACCGATATTGTGGGCACCGAAATTCTGGAAGAAGACCACGCCACCGGCAAACGCTTTTTTAAATTTAACAAGGGGCCTTTGTTTGCCAATATTATCCTGGCCGACGAGATTAACCGCACGCCACCCAAAACACAGTCGGCCTTACTAGAGGCTATGCAGGAATTTGAGGTGACCTACGGCGGGCAAACCTACCCGCTGGATAAACCGTTTTTTATCCTTGCTACCCAAAACCCTATAGAGCAGGCCGGAACTTATCCCCTGCCCGAAGCCCAGTTAGACCGCTTTTTGTTGCTGGTACGCATAGGCTACCCAACTGCGCAAGAAGAATTTGATATTTTAAACCGTACCACCGGCACCTCGAAATCAACAATCAACCCGGTGATTAGTGCCGAAGAAATACAGCAGGCCCAGGCACTGGTGAGGCAGGTAAGCATCAGCGAAGATTTGGTGCGATACGTGAGCGAGCTGATACGCGCTACCCGACCCGACACTTCTACATTAAATTATGTAAAAGAATGGGTACGCTGGGGGGCTGGCCCGCGGGCTGGCCAGGCTTTAATATTAACGGCTAAGGCAAGAGCATTGCTTAAAGGCAGATATGCGGTTATTATGGAAGACATCCATGCCATGGCTACACCGGTTTTGCGCCACCGGGTACTGATGAACTTCAAAGCCGAAGCCGAAGGTATTACATCGGATAAAGCGACGGCTGAATTGATAAAGCTACTGGGGAAACCGAAGGTTTAGAATATAGAGTATAGAGTAAAGAATATAGGATTAAAATTCAGAGCTAGGAATTGGAGCCAGGATTTTAGAATATAGAGTATAGAATCAAGAGTACAGAGTTAAAAACCGAGAGATAAGAAAAATTACTAAACATCCATGCTCGACCCTAAAGTTTTAATGACCATCAAAAACCTGCCTTTACTGGCTAAAACGGTGATTGATGGTTTTATGAATGGCTTTAACAAAAGCACCGTTAAGGGGCCGGGTCTGGAGTTTAGTCAGTACCGCAGCTACCAGCCGGGTGACGATTTGCGCTGGCTCGACTGGCGCATGTACGCCCGCAGCGACCGGTACTATATCCGCGAATCGGAGGTAGAAACCAGCATATCTGTCAGGTTTTTGATAGATGCCAGCGCCTCGATGAATCACCACGACGGCACGTTGAGCAAAATAGAATATGCCCGTTTTATGGCTGCTTCGCTGGCTTACCTGGCCAACTTGCAAGGTGATGCGGTAGGCTTGTACATATTTAAAGATGGCGGACTGTTTTCGCTGGCTTCGCGGCCCGACCCTCAGCATTTACAGCGGCTTTATCACCAGTTAGATAACATTAAACCTGCCGGTACATTTACCCAGCCCATCCATTACCGGGAGCTATTTGCAGGTGCAGGCCGAAAAGAACTGCTGGTTTTCATTACAGACATGTACCAGACAGATGGCGAGATTACCAGACTATTGGATTCGCTCGCGGCCATGAGGCATGAAATCATTGTTTTTCAATTGATGGGACAAAACGAATTGGATTTTGATTTTAAAGGTTATTCGGCCTTGGAGGATTTAGAAACCGGAGAAGTAATACAAATAGGCCCACAGGCTAAACAACGGTACCAGCAAGCTTTGCAAAATCATTTAGAAAATATCAGGATGCAGTTACTGGGCAAACACATCGTTCACCGCGTAATCAGTACTGCACAGCCGCTCAATGAGGCGCTGCGGACCTTTTTGGTACAGAGAAACAAAGGCGTATAACATGATTTTTTAATAATTAGCAGCAAGTAAGCAACTAAGAAAAGCCCGGCATATAAAAAGCGTTAAGTAAAATCCATGTTTCAGTTTTTAAATCCCATATGGCTTATTGGTACCGCCGCCGTTATTATTCCGGTACCGATACACCTATGGAATATACGGCCAGGCAAGGTATTTAAAGTAGGCAGTATTGGACTGATGGATGCCGCCTCGCGTAAAAGCAGCCGGAGTCTAAAATTACTGGACATTCCGTTGTTGCTTCTTCGGTGTTTAATGCTGATTATGCTGGCTTTGGTATTGGCACTACCTGTGTGGCAAAAACGCATACCGGTGACTAAGGCCAAAGGCTGGATACTCATTCCGAAAGAACACTTCAACGCTGCTTATCAAAAATTCAAACCAACGGTAGACTCACTAACGCGCGCCGGTTACGAGTTTCATTATTTTAATCCGGGGTTTGTTAAAAGCAATATCGCGCAGATACTCCACCCAACAAAAGATACTGTTACCAGCCTGGACAGTGTTAAATCTAATAATACGCAGCCCAATTATTGGAACCTAATACGGCAACTCAGTAACAAAATAGCTTCAGACTTACCGGTTTACCTGTTTACGCCCAACCAGGCTAAATATTTTGCAGGCACCAAACCCGAAGCAGCATTACAACTGCACTGGGAGACTTATACCCCAACCGATTCCACAAGTACATGGATACCAAATACCTGGTTCACCCCATCCGGTGATGTGAGAGTGGTGCAAGGCCTAAGTACTCCATCGGGTACTTCATACCATTACACCAATATCAGGCAATCGGCTGGCAACAACCTTTATAACATCCAGACAGATAATGGTAAGGCACAAATATCATTAACTGGGGTCAATCAGCCCTCGATGACGATTGATACCACTGCTCAACGCATTATTATTTATGCAGATAACAACAGTTTTGATGCGGGTTACATTAAAGCAGCTTTACAAGCCCTAAGCCAGTTTACCCAACGCAAAACGGTTATTAAAACCATCAGCAACCCTGCGCAAGTACCCAACAACACCGACTGGCTATTCTGGCTTTCTGAAAAGCCCATAAATAAAAACTACCTCGAACGCTGCAGGCACGTATTAGCTTACCAAGCCGGCAAGCCGCTTACGGTAAACAGTTGGATGAGTAACGCCGGGCCGTTTGCCAGTGCGGTGGCGGATGTCAACAAGGTAAATTTGTATAGATTAATTAATGGAGAGGGAGGGATTCAAACCCCCATATGGCAAGAGGCCTCCAGCAAACCGGTACTTACCTCAAATCGACAAGACTCAACACAAATTTATCATTTTTACAGCCGCTTTAACCCGGCCTGGAACGATTTGGTTTGGAGCAATAATTTTCCGGCCTGGCTACTGCAACTTATGCAAGAACCCGTATCTAATAGTAGTAATGTAAACGATAAACGGGTATTGAGCCGTCAGCAGTATTTACCTCAGCTAAGTACTGATACACATACCATAGCAGCCACAAAAAATACAGCAACCCAAAACCTGTCAAGATATTTCTGGATAGCCTTGATAGTGGCATTTGCCGCTGAGCGCTGGCTGTCACATCGTAAAACTCAAACCGCTGACAAATTGTGAAGGAACAGGCCGCATTAGATAAAATAAAGCAATTGCAGCAGCGCTACATCGGCTATCAGCTTTTAGCCGACGTTTTACTTGCGGCCGCCTGCGCCACGGTTATTGGCAGTATTTTATTTTACTGGCAGGAAAGTCGGGCATTTTGGTGGGCGATACTTTTGTTTGCAATAATTTTTGGAGTTTTGATTGCCATTCGTAGGCCCTGGAAAACTACTTTAAATACCATCTGCCGATATTTAAATATTACCTATCCCGAACTAGAGGAAAGCTGCACATTAATTATTAAACCAGCCGGCGGCCTTAACTTACTCGAAAGCCTGCAACTAAAAAAGGTTGAACAAGTGGTAACACACTTGCCTGCCCAACCGCCGATATTTACGCAACGGCTTAAAAAAACGGCTTCGTGGCTGGCAGCAGCGGTGGTTATTAGTTTAGTGATTGTATTTGTTAGTCAGCGTTGGCCATCAGTAGTCAATAGTTTTCAGTCCCGCTCATCCGAAACCCAGGCAAAAAAACTGCCACCCGAAAAAATTTTACCGCAAATCAGCAGTGTGTTGCTCAAAATAACACCGCCTGCTTACACCGGAAAGCCAGTCCGCCATCAGGATAAATTTACCATCGAAGCCGAAGAAGGCGCAGTGGTTAGCTGGACCATCAGCACCAATATTCGGGTAAAAAGCGTTGTTCTGATTTTTAACGAAGGTGAAAAGCTTTCGCTCAAAGGCAATCAGGCTAACCAGTGGAAAGGCTCGCGTATTATTATCAAACCCGGCTTTTACCAGGTCAGTATCGACGGTAAACTTTCAGATTTATACCAGGTGCAGGTAATTAAAGACGGTATACCGGTCATACACATCAAATCACCCAAACAATATACGCACATTGATGCCGGCGAAGCGCCCAGGTTGACGGTAAATGCCAACGTTACCGATGATTATGGTATTAGTAATGCCCTCATTTTTGCCACCGTAGCCAAAGGCAGCGGCGAGTCGGTTAAATTTAAAGATACTACGTTTAGCTTTAGTACCTCGTTTAATCAGCATAGCAAGCAGTACAACCTGCAACGCATCATCGACTTGCCCAAGTTGGGGATGGAACCCGGCGACGAACTCTATTTTTACCTGCAGGCACAAGACACCCATCAGCAAAAAAGCCGCACCGATGTGCTGATTGTTTCTATACAGGATACAGCCCAATTATTAAGTATGGATGGCATTGTATCGGCCGCTAACATTAAGCCTGAATATTTTAGAAGCCAGCGACAGATTATCCTGGACACCGAAAAGCTGTTGAAAGAAAAAGACAGCATTGCCGTAACCGTATTTAAAAATCGTTGCAACGATTTAGGCACCGACCAAAAAATGCTGCGCCTGCGTTACGGCAAGTTTTTGGGTGACGAAGATGAAAGCGGCGCCGAAGGGGAAGGTAACGAAGAGGTATCCAAAGCCGAAAACTTTGGCAATGCCGCTGTAATTATGGATGCGTACACCGATAAGCACGACAATGCCGAGGACGCCACCTTTTTAGAACCGGCCGTAAAAGCCCAGCTTAAAGCCACCCTGAACGAAATGTGGAAAGCCGAACTGCGCCTGCGCCTGTTTAAACCTCAGGAAGCTTTACCGTACGAGTACAAAGCTTTACGACTGCTTAAAGATTTGCAGCAAAAGTCACGCTCGTTCGTCGCTAAAACCAGCTACAACCCGCCGCCTTTAAAACCCGAAAAACGGCTGAGCGGTGACTTAAGCAAAATTGCTTCGCCTGTTAACCAGCAAACCCTTAAACCCGGAACAGACCAATATGAAACACTGAAAAAAGCAATCGCCATACTCCAGCAATCACGCTACACGGCTTTAACTGCCGCCGATAAGCGCGTTTTGCAACTGGCATCGCAACAACTGGCTTCACGGGCTTCCAGTCAACCGGGTACCTATCTGCGTGCAGTGAGTGCTTTACGCCGTGTAATTAACAACGGTGCCACACCGTCGGCAGCCGACCGGGCCACCATTGAGAAAGCTATACAGCAAAGTTTACCAGGCAGCAAGGCAACACCTTCGTCTGCAATGTCGCCACCGGATATGGGACTGGCTCAACGCTACTACAAAAATTTAAATCGATAACATAAAGCATGAACTGGACACTATCGGTTATTATAATCTGCACTGTACTGGCGTTCTTATTTAGCTGGCAAGAATACCGCCGTGCCGACCATAGTCGTTTGTTATGGCGATTAATGGCTATCTGGATTGCGCTGGCTGCCTTGGCTTGCATTGCGTTACCTATCAGCTACCGTACAACATCATCAACCACTGCACAAACGGATGTTGTTTTACTTACAGATGGTTTTGATAGAGATAGCATTCCGGCCAACGTGCCGATGTTTACAGTTGATAGGGACATAAAGAAAGCCTATCCCAAAGCAATGCTTATGAGTAGTTTGGATGAACTCGCTGCTCACCATCCAACTTTTAAACAAATAAAAATTTTTGGATACGGTTTAGAGGAGGCCGATTTATCGCAATTGGATAGTTTACCCATCAGCTATACTGCGCCAGCGGTGCCGCCAGGCCTGCAAAGCATCAGCTGGCCATCTACCATCCACACCGGCGAACCATTGGTGGTACAAGGCCAATTTTATAATGAGGATAGCCAACCGGTTAAACTGCAACTCAAAGAGTTGAATACACTGTCAGACTCTATCGTTATGCCGTCCACTAAAACTGCTTACTTTCAACTCAAAGCAAAGCCCAAAGTTACCGGCAGACTTGTTTACCAATTGCTGGCTTTAAAAGGGCGTGACACTTTGATGAACGAAAGCATACCAGTAACTATCGAGACTACTAAACCTTTACGGGTGCTGATGCTTAATGCAGCACCAAACTTCGAGAACCGGTTTTTAAAAAACTGGCTTGGCGAAAACGGTTATGCTGTAGCCTCAAGAGCTACCATTAGTCAGGGTAAAATCAGTGAGGATTATATCAACCTAAACAAATTGAGCTTACAGCGCCTTTCTCCTTCCTTACTCAATCAATTTGACTTAGTCATCGGCGATTTGTCAGCATTAAAAGCTTTACCATCTAACGAAAGCGCCATTTTAAGGCAGCAGATTGGCCAAAACGGCCTGGGCATTATTGTGCGAGCCGCCAGTACAGATAAAACCTCATCCTGGCTGCAGCGGGACTTTCCGGTAAACACCGTTACTACAAAAGAGCAACCGGCAGTTCCACTCAAGCTGCAAGGAGCGGCTGACAATACTGCTAAACTCAGTATCGACGCTGCTTACATTAGCTACCGGCCCAATACTCAAACCCTGGTGACAGATGCTCAGCAGCACGAACTGGCCGGGTTAACTTTATTGGGTGCCGGAAAACTGGTGTTTACTACGCTTAACCATACCAATACCTGGTTGCTGGCCGGTAACCGTGCGGATTATGGCAAGTTGTGGTCGTTATTAATTAGCCAGGCAGCCAAAAAACACCCCGTTACGCAAAGCTGGCGATTAGCTACGGTTCTACCTGTAGTAAACGGGCCAGTCCAAGTAGTATGGCAAAGCGGCGCGGCTCCGCAATCCGTCACCATTAACGGAACCAGCATGGCACCAACGCAGAACCCGGATATTCCCTACGAATGGTTATTAACCTACTGGCCACAAAAACCGGGCTGGCAAACCGCTAAAATCAACAACAACGACTCATTTAACTGGTTTGTATACGAAAAAGACAGCTGGAACAGCATCCGAAAGCTAAAACAAATAGCAGCAACTCAAAAATTTGCAGCTAACCGGCACAAATCTCCTACTGTAACAAAACAAATACAGCAATCAGAGCGGAAAGAGGTATCTAAAATCTATTTTTATTTACTTTTATTAATGGCGTGTACCTTTTTATGGGTCGAGCGCAAGTTTGTCAGCTAACAAACCATTAACTATACCAAAAATTAATTATTAAAGGAGGATTAAACCTTGAAACGCAGAAATTTTATTTATCTGTCGGGCGTAGGTGCAAGTGCATTAATGCTACCCAACCTGCCTTCGTACGGCACACCGATTGACCCGGCCCAATCGCTGGAAACGGTGGATGTACGCATCAAAAAAGAGCTGGCTGATGTGGCCCTCAATACCGCCAAATCAAAAGGCGCATCATATGCCGACATTCGCATAGGCCGTTACTTAAACCAGGCTGTTGTTACCCGCGAAACCAGGGTGCTCAACGTAGCCAACGCCGAGTCGTTTGGTGTGGGTGTGCGGGTATTGGTTAACGGTTGCTGGGGCTTTGCGGCCAGCAACGTGGTAACTAAAGATGGCGTAGCTAAGACAGCAGAGCGGGCGGTAGCTGTAGCTAAAGCCAACGCTAAAATTGGCGGCGCCCCGGTGCAGCTAGCACCTCAAAAAGGTTACGGCGAGGTAAGCTGGAAAACCCCTATTGAAAAAAATGCCTTTGAAGTTCCAATTAAAGAAAAAGTTGATTTGCTGCTGGCGGCCAACGGTGTTGCTTTAGCAGGCGGAGCCAACTTTGTTAACTCTACCATATTAGCCATTAACGAGCAGAAATATTTTGCCTCTACTGATGGCTCTTACATAGACCAGGATATTCACCGCTTATACCCCAACTTTAGCGTTACTAAAATTGATGCCGCTAAAGGGGCATTTGAAACCCGTGCAGCTTTAAGTTCACCGGTGGGCATGGGCTATGAATACCTTACCCCTACTGCGTCCGAAAAAATGCAGGGTGTAGTTACCCGCTACCGCAACCGGTACGACATGATGGAGGACATGAAAAATGCCACCAAGAATGCCGCCGAAAAGGTAAACGCTAAAACCGTTGAACCTGGCAAATACGACCTGGTACTCGACCCTTCGCATTTGTGGTTAACCATTCACGAATCGGTGGCCCACCCTACCGAGCTCGACCGCGTTTTGGGCTACGAAGCCAACTATGCCGGTACCAGCTTCCTGACTTTGGATAAACTAAAATCGGGCAACTTTAAGTTCGGTAGCCCGAATATGAATATCGTTGCTGACAAAAACCAGAAAGGCTCATTGGGCGCTGTTGGGTATGATGATGAAGGCGTTAAACCTAAAGAATGGCAGATTGTAAAAGATGGCACCCTGGTAAATTTCCAGGCCATCCGCGATCAGGCGCATGTACTGGGCTTAAAAGAATCTCAGGGTTGCTGCTATGCACAAACCTGGGCTGATGTACAGTTTCAGCGTATGCCTAACGTATCATTACAACCCGGTAAAACGCCTTTGAGTGTTGATGATATGATTAAAAAAGTTGACAAAGGCATCTACATTGTAGGCAACGGCTCCTTCTCCATCGACCAGCAACGCTACAACTTCCAGTTTGGCGGACAGCTGTTTTACGAAATTAAAGGCGGCAAAATTGTAGGCATGCTCAACGACGTAGCCTACCAGGCTACCAACCAGGAGTTCTGGAACTCACTGGCTGCCGTTTGTGATGAGCGCGATTACCGGTTAGGCGGCGCCTTTAACGACGGTAAAGGCCAGCCAAGCCAGTCGAACGCTGTATCGCACGGTTCGTCAACGGCATTGTTTAAAGGAGTAAATGTAATTAACACTAAACGTAGAATCGGATAACCTCGAGATATGCCAATACTTAGCAAAGAAGAAGCACAGGCTTTATTAAAGAAAGTGCTTAGTTACTCAAAAGCCGACGAATGCGAAATAGGCTTAAGCGGCAACGAAGGCGGCAACATCCGTACGGCGCTCAATGCCGTATCAACTGCCGGCGATATCAGCACCTTAGGCCTGGCAGTAAGCTCAACTTACGGTAAAAAAACCGGCACAGCTACCATTAACGAATTTGACGATGCCTCGCTTGAAAAAGTAGTGCGCCGTTCGGAAGAACTGGCACAACTGGCGCCGGAGAACCCGGAACACATGCCGCCTTTAGGTCCGCAAACTTTTGCCGAGTCAAACACCTACAACGAAAAAACTGCAGCCATGACACCCGAAAGCCGGGCCGATATGATTGCAGCAAGTTTAAAAGCCTCTAAAGATGCAGGTTTGGACGCAGCCGGCTTTTTAGAAAACACCACCAGCTTTTATGCTACCATGAACAACAAAGGGTTGTTCGCTTACAATAAATCCACCGATGTTACCTTTTCGGTAACTACCCGTAATAAGGCCGGTACGGGTTCGGGTTATGCGGCACGCGGCTTTACCGATGTAAGCAAGCTCGATACATTGGCTGCTACTAAAATTGCCGCACAAAAAGCGAACGGTTCGGTAGGTGCACGCGCCATTGAGCCGGGCAAGTATACCGTGATACTGGAGCCAACTGCTGCCGTGTACATGATGGAAAACATGTTTAGATTTGATGCCCGCAGTGCTGATGAAGGCCGCAGCTACCTGAGCAAACGCGGCGGCGGCACCCGCCTGGGCGAAAAACTGATGGATGATAAGGTAACTATCTATTCAGACCCTTTTAACGCCGACTTACCTGCCAACACCTGGAATGGCGAAGGCTTGCCTTTAGAAAAAACTTACTGGATACAAAACGGCGTAGTAAAAAACCTGTCGTACTCGCGTTACTGGGCCGAAAAGAAAGGCGCTAAACCGCTGCCCGGCCCAAGCAATATTATTATGGAAGGCGGCACCACCAGTCTGGAAGATATGATTAAGAGTACCGAACGCGGTATTTTAGTATCGCGCTTATGGTACATCCGGATGGTAGACCCACAAGTATTAGCCTTAACCGGACTTACCCGCGATGGTACTTTTTATATCGAAAATGGTAAAATCAAGTTCCCGATTAAAAACATGCGCTTTAATGAGAGCCCGGTAATTATGCTGAATAATGTGGAAGCCTTAGGCAAACCCGAGCGTGCTATCAGCGTAGAAAGCTACCGCAGTTACATGATTCCGCCGATGAAAATTCGCGATTTCACTTTCTCGTCTCTTTCAGACGCTGTATAATCGATATACGGTCCTAAACAATAAAAGCTTCGTTTTCACGAAGCTTTTATTGTTTACAAGCAGAATACAAATTCGGTTTACCTACTTTTTGCCCGGTTTGGGTCAAAATGTAAACCCGGTGTTAACCAGTATAATAGAATAACCCGCGAAAACCTGAAGTTAAACGGTGCCAGTAGTAAAGCAGAGGTTAACAAGATACTGATGTACAACCAAGGCGACTCCAGGTTACCGGTTAAGATGTAGGTGGCCACGGCCAGGGTAACCATTTCGGCCACGTTCATGGCATAGCTTACAAACATGGCTACATAAAAATAGCCGGGCTCTATCTCGAAATGAAAACCGCAATGCGGACACTCATTATACATTTGCTGACCGCCAAACCTGTACATACCGTTGGCAAACATGTTACCGGTACGGCATTTAGGGCATTTGGCGTGTACGGCCGCTTTTAGTATAGATGAATTCGCCGGCATGTTACTTTTATCTAACATTAATGTTTTCATGATGATTAGTATTTAAAGCCTTACTCCTGAATTGCTCAGGCGTTTGGCCGGTTTGCTTTTTAAAAAACTTGGTAAAGTAAGAGTTGTCTTCAAAATTGAGCCGTGCAGCTATTTCGCCGATGGTTAACTGCAGGTTAATCAGCAATCGTTTTGCCTCCAGCACAATACGGTTACGGATTAATTCTCCGGCCGGCATCCCCATTACATCTTTACAAATACCGTTTAGGTGGTTGGGTGTAATGTAAAGCAACTCGGCATACTCCTTGGGTAAGCGTAACCGCGCATAATTTTGCTCGACCAACTGCTGAAAGTTTTTGAGCAGGGTATAATTATAGGCATTCACTCGGTCGGCTGTAGGCTCGGCACCCAAACGGCCAATAATGATAAACAGCTGCAGTAAAAGTGCACGAACCAAATCCGCGCTCATGCGCTGATCGTGTTCCGTTTCGGCAACTAACTGCTCAAATAAAGCAATTATAGACGGATGAGTATCGGCAGGCAAATCAATAACTGCGTCCCGGATGTTGCCACCAAAAAAGGGGAACTGCATCAGGTAATCCGGCTTCAATAAAAATGACTGAAAAAAGAGTTCGGAAAAATTGATTACATAGCCATCAACCTCGCCCTCAAAACTCCAGCTATGCACCTGTCCGGGCACCATAAAGTAAATTTGAAAAGGCCTCACCGCAAATTGCTCAAAATCGATGGCATGCGCCCCCCCGCCTTTGGTAAATAATACCAAGTGGTAAAAGCTATGCTTGTGTGCCAGATGCAGATTATGATGCTGAGCCAGGTAAGGCGCAAACCGGCTAATCAGAATATCCTCCTGCTTAAATGCGGATAGTGTACAGATATCGTAAACCGGTATTTCCCTTTTCATGATACCACAAAGATAAGGAGTAAAGCCCGGCCGGCTATGGTACTATTTCAGGCTCGCATGGTACTATTTACTTGTTGGCTACCTTTTCGCGTATAATAGTTAATACATGCGTAACAACCATTGTTAAACTTTTACTGTACAAAGTAGGTATAAGGTTACATCATTACTTTTAAATTTAATCAATCTAAGGCTGTCCTATAAAACCAACAGTACCGATTGATGAAAATGTCATTATTTTAAGATGAATAAAGCCCGTACCTGCCTTTGGAGTATTATTTTACTTATTGTTGCCCTGTCTGAGTGTACCACGCCAAGTCAGGCACAACTTAGTACATCCAAGTTATTTGCCGACCACATGGTACTGCAGCGCAACCAAAAGATTACCGTTTGGGGCTGGGTTAAACATGCTGCGAAGGTAAAAGTAACCCTTAACGGGCAACAAGCCAATACCACAGCCGATGCCCAGGGCAACTGGAAAGCTGTATTGCCGCCCATGGCAGCAGGCGGCCCCTACGTTATGGATATTACCTCGGGCAAGGAGCAGTTACAATACAAAGATGTGATGCTGGGCGAAGTATGGATATGCTCAGGGCAGTCTAATATGCAGTTCTTTTTAAACCAGGCAGCCGGGTACGAGCAGGAGCAAAAACAAGCGGATACCATTCCGGTAAGGCAGTTCTTGGTTCCACAAAAAATGAGTTTAACACCCGAAAAAAACTTATCAGGGGGTGAGTGGGTGAAAGCATCGGCCGATAAAGTAGGTTACTTTTCAGCAGCGGGTTATTACTTTGCCAAGCAATTGGCGCAAAAACTCCATGTAACGGTCGGCATTGTTCACAGCAGTTGGGGAGCGTCGCAAGCCGAATGCTGGATTAGTAAAGAAAGCCTGCTGCGCTCGCCGGAGTTAAGTGCGGTGGTTAAGCAGCAGCCTGATAACTGGCCTTCCATTAAAAAACTGGCCGAAGCAGACATTAAAGCCTATGCTTACAAAAACCAACCGGTAAAAAACTACCAGCTAACACAATTAGCCCAGGAGGCACCGGCCTTTTTTAACAACTGGCCTGCAGGTACTTTAGGCCCATGGCAGTGGCAGGCCAACTGGTATGCTTACCGCGGTACCGGTTTTATGCAACGCAGTATGGTATTGTATGATGATTTGGTTAACGCCCCCTCTGCATTAAAGTTAGGCGATACCGATGCAGATATAGACCTTTATATTAACGGCAAATCTATTTTTAAAGGCACTCTGCCCAAAGGCAAAATGATTGACCTGCCAACCGGCACCTGGAAATTAGGCGAAAATAATATGGTACTACAGTTACTGTCAGACCAGAAAGACCCTTGGTGGTTTGGCTTTGGCTTAAATGGCGATGCAGCAAATACCTACATTAAATTTGCAACTACTACGATGCCGCTGGCCGACTATAAATGGCACCTGATGCCCGATTTTAGCAAGCCCTACAAAGTAGAACCCACTACCAACCAAACAGTATTTACGGTATACAATGCCATGGTTAACCCATTAATCCCCTTATCTGTTGCCGGAGTGGCCTGGTACCAGGGCGAAAGTAATGCGGCCAGGGCCAACCAGTATCGCACGGTATTGCCGTTGCTCATTAACGACTGGCGCAGTAAATGGAAAACTAACTTGCCATTCATGATTGTGCAACTGCCTGCCTTTGGCCCTTTTCAAAACAGCAACCAGGGCAGTACCTGGGCAGAGTTGCGCGAAGCACAAACCTTGGCGCTTAAACTGCCTAATACCGGCATAGCCGTAACTTACGATGTAGGCAATCCTCAAAACCTGCACCCTACCAACAAAGCGCCGGTAGGTATACGTTTGGCGGATGCGGCATTGAGCAAAGTTTATCATCTATCTAATGTTGATATTAGCCCCATATACCAATCGGTAAGCTTTACCGATGGAGCCGCCTGGGTTACGCTTACCGGAGCCGAAAAAGGGCTGACTACCCAAAAGGGCAGTACGCCTAAAGGCTTTGAACTGGCCGGTGCCGACCATAAATTTTACCCGGCATCTGCGCAAATTATTGACAATAAAGTAAAGGTGTGGAGCAGCCAGGTTAAAGAGCCGGTTGCCGTACGCTACGCCTGGAGCGACTCGCCGCTTACGGCTAATTTGTACAGCAAAGCAGGCTTGCCGGTAAGCCCATTCAGGTCTGATGACTTTCCGGGAATCACCGTCGGAAAAAAGCTTCAGCTTTTTAAATAAAAAGTTGCAACATTTAAATAGACCGTACCGTATACAAAAAGTACATAGCTATATCTACCCGAAAAATATGAGTGCGGACGTCAACCTAATGAAAATCAACGGCCAGAAGATGCGCGATTTGGCCGATTATTTAAAAAGTGCGATTCCTGGCTGCGGCTTTGCGTTAATTGCCTTTGAAGTGGACGAGGGCGCAAACCAGGGCAATTACATATCCAATGTTCAAGATGATTTTATGATTAGTACCCTTGAGCGTCAGCTTAAGGTACTAAAAGCCG
>CAJYSL010000469.1 GCA_913777515.1 uncultured Mucilaginibacter sp. | reverse complement strand
TGCCGGGGTAGGAAATGGTAGTCACCTCGGCCGTATCGCCTTCGTGTACCTTGCCAATGTTTTCTTCATACACGTTGGCTTCAACCCACACATTTTTAAGGTCGGAAATAACAAACAACGGTGAGCTATTATCGCTGCGGATGTTGGTACCGCTGTTGGCATTTTTCTGTACTACAAAACCATCAATCGGCGATTTAATTAGATACTGGCCCGAAGTGGAATTGCCGTTCATGTTCATTACCCTTTGGGCTGCGGTATAGGCTGCCAGGGCCTGCTCGTAGTTAGACTGCGCACTTACCACATCTACCTGCGAAGCCAGGCCGCTTTTAGCCAGGTCCTGCTGTTGCTGCAGCTGTTTCTTTGTAATTTGTACCTGCGCACGAGTGGACTCTAAAGAAGAGTTGTAGTTGGCAATTTCGGCGCTTCGTACAACGCCTAAAGTTTGGCCGGCATGCACATAATCGCCAGGCATAACGGTTACGTTTTGCAGGTTACCACTTACCAAGGGGTAGATGTTTTCTACTTTATCGGTATTAAAATCAACCACGCCGCTAAATTTAAGCGCACTGGTGATATTGGAGGTTTTGACGGTATCAATTTTTAAGGTACGCATCAGCGAGTCGGGTATAACGTATGGCTGACGGGTATCCTCATCATCGTGGTGCTGATTGCAGGAAAACATCCCGAGCGCCAAAACGCCGGCTGTTAAAAATAGACCACTTTTATATAGCAACGCATTCATGATATTATATTCAATTAATTAGTGATTACTGGTTAAAGAAGCGGGTGCCGGTTACAAAATTGAGCTGCTCAAGCGAGTTCAGGTAATTGTATTCCAGGTTGTTGGTTTGCACAATGTTGTCTTTATAGGACTCGTAAAAATCCAGGAACTCCAGTAGACTGATGTTATGGAGCCGGTAGTTTTTAAATACTTCGCCAATAAGGTGAGTGAAATTTTGCCTGAATGCCGGGTCGATACTGCTGGTTAACTGTTGCTGCCGCAAGGCAATTTTGTAGTTAGTAGCCACATCGCTTTCAACCACCGCTTGTACCGATTGCAGTTGGAGTTTGCTTTGCTCAATACTTAGTTTGGCAGCTTTGATATTACCTTGGTTACGGTTAAAAAACGGTAAATCCATACTGAAACCTGCACCTAAAAAGTTGGTGCCGTAAGCGCCTAACCGGTCGTAGTTTACATTTAAGCTTACATCGGGCACGGCATTGGCTCTTTGCAGCGACAGGTTGGTAGTTTGATAATCTACCTGGTTGCGGGCCGCTTTCAAGTCGTAACGGTTAACCATTGCCGAATCAAGTAACAACTGGTATGGCACGCTGGTAAGCGACGGCGCATTGATGGGCTTACCTTCATATTGCGGTACAACGTAAGAGGTTGCAGGCAGGCGTATCAACAATTTAAATTCGCGCTGTAAGGTGTCTACTGTAGTTTGAAGGTTGTTATACTCATTTTGCAAACTGTAAAGCTCGCTTTGTATGCGCAATACTTCTTTTTCGGCAATGTTGCCTTTGGCATACTGCTCTTTAAAAGCGCCGAGTGTATTGCTCAGCGACTGTATGGCCTGCGTGTAAACTTTTGCTGATTGCTGCTGATAGTAAATGTCGAAAAAGTCGCTGCGCAGCGAATAGCGTAACGTGCGTAACAAATCAAAAAACTGGTACTGGTTCTGTTGCACATTCAGTTTAGCCAGTTGGATGTTTTTATTGCGTTTGCCGGCTGTGGTAATTAACTGGGTAACGCCCACGGTTTGCTCACTTGCAGCGTTGCTTACACCGGTTGCATACAAACCATTAGAAAACTGAAAATTGGGATTATTAAACAGCCGCGCTGTGATAACCTGGGCCTGGGCAACATCGATGTTGTAGCGCTGAGCAAGCACCTGCAGGTTACCGGCAATAAATTGCTGCTCGGCTTGTGGCAGGGTTAGCTTGAGGGTGTCGGCCGGAGCGCTGGTTTGCGCGCTGGCCTGTTGAAATAATGCCGCCTGCAATACAATAAAGGCAGTGAGGCAGAGTTGTTTAAGGCTCATTTTTAAAATAATTAGAACAATAGGCAGCCAGGCTGCGCTAAAAAGCGCAATTCAGGGCATCAGCATTAAAAGGTTTTAGCAAATAAAGCTTTATGTATCAGCCTTACTTATGAGCAGAGTTTAGCTTGTAGCGGGTTTCTTTTTTAAAGATATAACCCATTCCCGTGACGGTGTGTATCAGATGTTTAGAATGGCCTTTGTCAATTTTGGTACGCAGGTAATTGATGTATACATCAACTACATTGCTTTTGGGTTTTAACGAGGTGCCCCAAACGGTTTCGGCAATAAAAGCGCGGGATAAAACGCGGTCCTGGTTTTTCATCAGCAACTCCAGCAATAAAAACTCGCGTGCCGATAGGTGGATGTACCGGCCATGGCGTGTTACTACCTTGCGGTCGGTATCCAGTTCAAGGTCGTCAAGGCGGTACACTGTTTTTTCGGGCACGGCCTGTTCTTTGTGTTCGCGGTGCATCATTGTGTTTACGCGGTCCATAAGCTCAGTAAACTTTACGGGTTTGGTCAAAAATTCATCCGCGCCGCACTTCAGGGCATCTTCCTTGCCATAGTCTCCGCCCGGCGATGTCATCATCACGATGGGCAGGCGCTGGTCCAGCTCCCGTATTTTTCTACAGGCTTCCAGGATACCGGTATTCAACACGTTGATGTCCAGTATAATCAGGTCGTAGTGGTCGCCGCGTACCATGCGGTAGCCTTTACTGCCATCATTGGCTACTGCAACCGAATGTAGCTGTTCGCGCAGGTCGCGGCTAATGGCGGCGGCTACTTTTGGCTCATCATCAATCAGTAAGATTTTCATAGTGAGAGCAAAACTATAGTGCCCGCAGCCATCCTTAAAATGTATTAAAGGTTTCTAACTGTCTTTTAATTGCTTTCTAATGTACATTAAAGCACCATTAAAGGCATACCCTTTTGGGGA
>CAJYSL010000468.1 GCA_913777515.1 uncultured Mucilaginibacter sp. | reverse complement strand
TTACCTACTTGTAATTGCGAAAGCTTCTTCATAAACCGAAAGCAAACATAGTGCTTATTTAAATCAAATCCAAATAAACGGTATGTTTGATTTCGGTAAAAAAATGCAGCTATTTCAGGATGATAATTCCGCCATTCGAACTGGCGTTTTGCGTACCTACCCGCGATAATTTATAAGTCAATCTCAGCGAAAAATATTGCCCAATGGTATTGGTTTCGGTTCGGGTAGTTACCCCCGTGGCAGATAACGACCGTTGCAGCGCAGCGTTTTGATTAAGTAAATCAAAGCCGTTTAAACCTAACGTCAGATTTTGGCCTTTAAGCAGGTAATGCTCTATCCCGGCGCTTAACAAGTATACCGAGGTATTGTTACTTACCGGTTTTCCGCGGTAAAGTGTTTGAGAAAGGTCGCCGTAAATACGCCAGTTTTTAAACGGCTTTACACTGGCCGAGTAATAGTTGTTGATATTGAAATACTGGCGATCGGCTGCATGCTGGTAAGAGTTACGCGCATTGTTGTAAGAGGTGTACGTTCTTAAAGATAACTGATAAACATCGCGGTCTATACTGCCGCCCAAACTTACACCGGGCGATAGGCGCAAGACGGCATTTTTGTTATTGTCGATAAAGTTGATAGTGCGGTTCATGCTACCGTTAAAACCTAAATTTAAACGCAGGCCTTTTATTTTAGTAGGCTTACCCAAGTTGCCACCTAAATACAAATTATAATTTCCATCAGCATTTATCGGGCGCGAGGTAATAACGCCACCCTGGTCGGTAAAGCTTTCAGTCGAAAACCCGTTCCAGTAGTAATTAAAATTGCCGTAAAAATTCAGGTAATTATTGCTCTTAGGGTCGTAGGTATTAAAGTTAATATTCGCTACGGCCGACCTTGACATACTTAGGTCAGGATTTCCCAGCCGTTTATAAGTAGTATTTGCGGTATTCAGAAAAGGCTGCAAGTCGGTTAAAGCCGGTAGGGTAGCATCGGCCCGTACGTATACGGAAAAGCTGGTGCCTGTTTTAGGGCGATAAGATATACTGGCGTTGGGTAAAAAAGCCCACTCATTGCGCTCAATGCTACTCATCATGGTATTCACATTACCGTTTAAACCCAGGTTTGATACTTTAGCATTCAGGTTAACGGTTAGCTTGTCGCCTGCTTTATTTAGCCCGACGGAAGAGGAATAATTGTAATTATTATTGTTATATAAACCACTGTACTGCGCAGCATATAAATCGTAATTACCGGTTACCGGGTTATAGTAAAGCGTGTTCTGGTCTGTATTATCGTGCCGGTATTGTATGCTCTGGCTTAAGGTAAAATTAAGTTTGCGGGCTTTATTAATCTGGCGCACGTGCGACACTACTCCGTTAATAGCGTTGCTACCGGCAGATTGGTCGGTATATAGGTTACTCGTACTATCCTGGCGCAAGCCGCCGCTGTCATAGCGGGTGATGAGCGAATTGTTGGTGTACGTGTTGCTATACGGGCTAACACTTCCGGTAATAAAAACATTATAAGAGCCACGGCCATTAGATAACCGGCGGTTAATACTCAGCTCGCCTGCAATTACCGGTGTGCGGGTGGTTTGGTCAAGGTTTTGGCTGCCTTGGTTTTGCGGGGTACTGGTGTAGTTGGTAGTATTATAAATAACGCTGTTTAAACCATTGCGATAGCCGTAAGAAATATTGGGACGCAGCCGCATGGTGGTTAAGCTATCCATTTTATACTCTAGGGTCATGTAAAGCCTGTAGCTATTGTACTGGTTTTTACCCACGCTGCGCTGGTTAGTTAGCAGGTTTTGCGCCGGGTTTTCTAAGGCGTCGGTTTGCACCAGGTTATTGAAAGAAACAACCGATACCAGGCTGGCATTAAACTTAACCTGGTCTTTACTGCCCCACAAATCCGAATAGTTTAAGCCACCGGTGTGGTTGGTAATCAGTCCGCCGTTAACGCCCGAAAATATACCGTTTACATTGGCTCTACCGCTACTGCCAATATTTATAGTGGTATTACCATCGGCCGACCGGAAGGCATCAAACGTATTACCACCAGTAAAGGCATTCAGGTCTTCCATCGAAAATCCTGATTCGTTAACATTATTACTTAAAAACAAGGCTGAAAACTGCTTCTGCTTGTCGAAACGGTTGATATTAAACTGGCCCAGAAACCTGTCCGAATTACCGCCGGTAGCGGTAGCATTACCAAACCAGCCTTTCTTTTTATCTTCTTTTAGGGTAAGGTTCAGCACTTTTTCGCGCTGCCCGTCATCAATGCCCGTGTTTTTGGTTTTTTCGGTTTTGTCGTCAATCAACTGTACTTTGGCTATGGCATCGGCGGGCAGATTTTTAGTGGCAGCTTTCGGGTCGTTGCCAAAAAACTCTTTACCATCTACATAAACTTTGCTGATTTGTTGGCCCTGGGCGGTCACCTTACCATCTTTATCTACTTCTACGCCGGGGAGCTTTTTGAGTAATTGCTCTACATTATCGTTAGGCTGAGTTTTAAAAGAACCCGCATTAAACTCAACAGTATCTTTCTTCACTTTAACCGCCGCTTGCTGACCTTCTACCTTTACGGCATTGAGTGATTTAACTTCGGCATCCATGTTAATGGTTCCTAAATCAACAATCGGATTAGCACTGGTGATGTTGAACGGAACAACTTTGGCAGTCATGCCCAGTTGCTTAACTACCAGTTTGTAGCTGCCGGTATTTAAGTTGGCTATGGTCACGCGGCCGTCCTGGCCGGTATTAGCATTGGTAATGGTAGAGGAGTCGGCCGCCTTTACAACACTAGTAATGGCAAACTCAACAGGTTCGCGGGTACCGGCGTTGAGTATTCGGGCTTTTAGGCTGCCCTTTAGCTGGGCATAGCCGACGTTTACAGCCGATAGAAAAGAAAAAGAAAGTATCAGGCAGCGTAAAACTATTTTCATATAGGTGATTAAGATTAAGAGTTGAATAACCAATGTGTATGACCGGGCTGAGAGGCTCCATACACATCAGTTAGCTTAATTTTAATCACATGACGCTTTTAATTACGAAACGTTGCGCTGCGGGGTATGATTTTTTAAATTATTTCCAAAATGAGGGCAGTTGCAGTCTTTTTTAAATATACCGCACGAAGTGAACGAAACTACCATAACTACCGCTGCACTTATCCATTTAATTTTTTTCATCACTTAAGGCTTGTTACTAATAATAGGGTACTCAAAGTAGCCATACCAGCGCCTACGCTGTCGGCAAATAAATCATTCCATTCGCCGCTGCGCCATGTAAAAATATACAACTGCAATATTTCTATCAGGCCGCCAAATACAACTGCTATAACAAACACTTTTACGGCAGTAGCCAGGCTGATGTTGCCGTTTTGTTTTACCAGTCCGTAATTAGCCAGCAACGTGAACATAAAAAAGAACCCGCAATGCACCAGCTTATCAAAACCCGGAAAAAACAAAGGCGAGTGGCTTACCTTGCCCATGCCGATGTTGCACATCACTAAAACAAATAAAGCCCACCATAGGGTGGGCTTTTGATATTTAAACAGATGCGTCATTAAGCGCCTACTAACGATTGATAATCATCAGCCGATAATAAACCCTCAACATCTGCAGCATTGCTTAGGCTTACCTTTACCATCCAGCCATCGCCGTAAGGGTCGGTGTTTACCAGTTCGGGCTGGCTATCCAACAATGGGTTAATTTCTAAAACCGTAGCGGCAACCGGCATAAATAAATCCGAAACTGTTTTTACAGCTTCAACCGTACCGAAAACTTCTTCTTTGCCAACTTCCTGACCAACAGTGTTAATGTCAATATAAACAATGTCGCCTAATTCGCGCTGTGCAAACTCAGTGATACCGATAAAGGCTTCGCTGCCTTCTGTTCTTACCCACTCGTGGTCTTTGGTGTATTTTAACTCTGCCGGAAAATTCATATCAAATTGTATTGGTGCCCAAAAATAACAAAACCTTTAAGTATAGCACAATATTAGCACGCTTAAATGTATCGGCTAACAGTAAAACCAAATTGTATCATTGTTGTTATGAACGTTAATCAACATTAAAATAATTATACGCTATGAAAAAATTAAGTACAGTATTCATGATGGCAATAGCTGCATTAGCATTCCAGTCATGCGGTGGTAACTCAAGCAACGACAGCAAAGAAATGGCTGACAGTGCAAATCACACTAAAGACACTTCAACTAATGCTGCTGCAACAGGCGGTATTGCTGTGGATACTGAAGATTCGAAATTTGCTACCGAAGCTGCTGCCGGTGGTATGGCCGAAGTTGAACTGGCCAAACTTGCCGAAACTAAAGCAACCAACCCTAAAGTAAAAGAGTTTGCTTCAATGATGGTTAAAGACCACGGCAAAGTAAACGAAGAGTTGATGTCAATTGCTAAAACTAAAAACATCACCTTACCTACTACTTTAGATTCTGATGCTCAGAAATTAATGGAAGACTTACAGAAAAAATCAGGTACTGATTTTGACAAAGCTTACGTAGATGCTATGGTAGATGACCATGACAAAGACGTTAATAAGTTTGAAGATGCATCAAAAGATTTGAAAGATGCTGAATTAAAATCATTCGCAGTAAAAACACTGCCTACTTTAAAAATGCACCAGTCGGCTATCAAAGCTATTAAAGACGGCATGAAATAATCGCTTTTTGTGATTTCTGTAAAAAGGTCTGCCTCAAAAGCAGGCCTTTTTTATTGACCTTAACAGCGTTTCATCGCCCGATAATCATAATTAAACTTTTATTGGGCCGGGGATAGATAAACATTTATAATTGTATTATGTCATCACCTATTGTAACCGGTATATTATCTTTTGGTATGTCGGGGCGAATATTTCATGCGCCGTTTGTGCACGCGCATCCGGGCTTTAATTTAAAAGCAGTGCTGGAACGCAATCAAAAAAAGGCAGCTGAGTTTTACCCGGATGTGGTAAGTTATAATACCATCGAAGATTTATTGAATGATGATGAGATTGAGCTGGTGATTGTAAACACCCCTAACCATTTACATTACGAACAGGCAAAACAGGCGTTATTGGCTGGCAAGCACGTACTGGTAGAAAAGCCGGTGGCTGCCACGTCAGCCCAACTGATGGAACTTTTTGATATTGCTAAACAGCAAGAAAAGCATCTGCTGGTTTATCAAAACCGCCGTTGGGACAGCGACTTTTTATCGGTTAAAGATATGATAGAAAGCGGTCGCTTGGGCGAGTTAGTTGAGGTGCATTTTAGGTTTGACCGTTATAAGCCGGTATTGAGCCCTAAGGCGTTTAAAGAAACTGCCGATAACGAAGCCAGCGGACTGGTTTACGATTTAGGTCCACACCTGTTAGACCAGGTGATTAGTCTGTTTGGTAAGCCGGTGTCGGCGCATAAGGTTACGGCCATGCACCGGTATGGCTCGGAGGTGCCTGATTATTTTAGCTACCAGTTGAGGTATCCGCGTCAGCTAACGGTTTATGTGACTTCCGGTTTGCTGGTTGCGCAACCTTTGCCCTCGTTTGTGGTGCATGGCACTACCGGGAGCTATATTAAAGACCGTCGCGATGTGCAGGAAGCACAACTGGACCAGGGCGTAAAACCTACTGACGAGCATTATGGCATAGAGCCAGCCAATTGCGAAGGGCAACTGGTAACTATAGATATTACGGGCAAAAAGCTGGTAGAGCAAATCCCTTCGTTAAAAGGTAATTATTTAAATTTATTTGAGGCAGTATACCAAACCATTGTTAATGGTGCGTTATACCCTATTACAGATGAACATATAGCGTGGCAATTAGAACTGCTGGAACAAAAGGACTAAATACAATGAAAAGAATACTGTTTTTTTTAAGCCTGGTGATTACCGTAGGCTGTACCCGCGCCCAAAATAGCGGCAACATTCAAAATATTCCTGACTACCGCATACTGGATGCCGACAGCGTTTACCGTACGCCGGCCAACCTCAAAAAAAACCAGCCGGTGATGATTGTTTATTTTTCGCCGGATTGCAGCCATTGCCAGCATCTGATGAATGAAATTAAGGGGCAGATGAAGGATTTTTCTAAAATGCAAATCGTCATGGTGTCGGCAGTTGATTACCGGATGATCAAAGGCTTTTACAAAGATTTTGGCATTGCCGCGTACCCAAACATTACGGTAGGTACCGAGGGTAACTCGTATAAAGTGTTGCAGTATTATAATGTAAAAACCACGCCTTACATTGCTATTTATAACCACAAGCACAAGCTGCTTAAAGCTTACGAGAAGGCTCCAAAGATTGAAGAACTGGCTACTATGGTTAAAAAGGCCTAAGCCTCAGCGGGTGGTTGGTGCCTCATCTCTATGGTCATTCATTTATTGTAATGGATGATGTTAGGCAGTGGTTAATTATTCGTAATGAAAAAATTACCTCCATCGGCTGATAGTCAACACAAAAGTTACAAGCTAACCAAGGGCAGCTACTGATAAAAACCTGACTTTTGCCGGATGAATTTTTCGGCAGGACTACGTGTATTATTTTTACTGTTCTTTTTAACGGCACTGAAGGCTGGTGCACAAACCGCCGCGCCAGCCGGTGGTACGGTTACCGGTAAGCTGGTAGATGCTACCACCAATCAACCACTCGATTTTGCCAGCGTAAGCTTAACCAACAAAGCCGATAAAACAAATAAGGGTATACAAACCGATTTAAACGGAAATTTTAAGGTAAGCGGGCTTAAAGCCGGAACTTACTTGTTTAAGGCAACCTTTATAGGTTACCTTACTTACACTAAAGACAGCATCCGTATTACTGCTGCGGGCAATACCATTAACTTGGGCAATGTTAAAGTAAAGCCGGCCAAAGGTGTGCTTAAAGAAGTAGTAGTAACCGCACAACGCAGCCAGATTAAATTAAGTACCGATAAAAAAGTATTCAGTGTAGACCAAAGCCTGGTGAGCCAGGGCGGCTCGGCCACCGATTTGTTAACCAATGTGCCTTCGGTACAGGTAGATGTTGATGGTAATGTAAATCTGCGTGGCTCAAGCAATGTACGCGTGCTCATCAATGGTAAGCCTTCGGCTATTTCGGGCGGCAGTGTGAGCGATATTTTGCAATCCATCCCGGCCAGCGCTATCGAAAATATTGAGGTAATCACTAATCCTTCTTCTAAATACGATGCCGAGGGGCAGTCTGGTATCATCAATATTGTATTGAAGCGTAACGCGCAACTGGGTTTTAATGGCTCGGCGTCGGCTACTATCGGTACCCAAAATACGTATAATGGTAGCTTAAACTTGGATTATCAAACCTCGAAAGTGAATCTTTTTGGTAACTACAGTTATCGCAAAGCCGACCGTATTGGTAATGGTTACACCAACCGTATTACTTACCCGGGTACTGACTCTGCCCGATACCAAAATCAGGAGTCAGACCAAACCTTTAAATTTAACTCGCATAATATCCGTACCGGTATTGATATTAACCTGACCCCTAAAACGGTTTTAACACTGTCTGATAATATCAACATCCGCAACCGCGACCGTTTTCAAAATGGGTTGACCAATATTACCAGCCGTAATGTGCTTTTACAGCGCCTAAGTCAAAATAATACGTCTTACAACTCGGGCACCAACGTTGACCTGAACGCGGATTTTAGCCATAAGTATAAAAAGCAAGGGCAGGAGCTCACCGCTAACATTGGTTACTCTACCGAAAAAGAAAACGGCGA
This sequence comes from uncultured Mucilaginibacter sp., assembly GCA_913777515.1. Classification (GTDB taxonomy): domain Bacteria; phylum Bacteroidota; class Bacteroidia; order Sphingobacteriales; family Sphingobacteriaceae; genus Mucilaginibacter. The sequence goes on along the minus strand of CAJYSL010000468.1, from coordinate 4,015 downwards.
CGAGTACTTAAACACGCTGTATAACTTTTATTCGCCTGCTCGTCGCGACAGTGCCTTTCAACAAAATAACTTTACCGACCAAAAACAGCGCAACCTGAATTTTCAGGCCGATTATACCATGCCTTTAGGAAAGGATAGTAAGCTGGAAGCCGGGTACCGTACCACCATCAACCGCAATGATAACGATTACCGGGCCTTTACACCGGCTATTAGCCAGGGCAACCAGTTTGTATTTGACCCAACCCGTTCTAACCACTTTATTTACAATGAGCAGGTGCATGCGGTTTATGGTAACTATCAACGGCAATTCGGCAAGTTTGGTGTACAGTTAGGAGCCCGTTTGGAGGATGCCCACATCCGAACCCGTTTGGTGGATAGCGTGCAGCAATATAAGCAGGACTACTTCAGGGTGTACCCAAGTGTGTTTTTGAGCGAAAAAATCACCGAAAACCAAACTCTGCAATTAAGCTATACCCGCCGAGTGACCCGCCCGCGCGACAGGCAGTTGTCGCCCTTTTTGGACCGTAGCGACCCGTTGAATTATCAGCAGGGTAATCCTAATTTGAGACCTGAAGATACCCATGCTTTCGAGTTGAGTTATATCAACTACTGGCAGGCGGTAACCTTAACGTCGTCGTTATATTATCGCTATACCAACAACAACATTCAGCAAGTACGCAGGCCGTTAACCTCATCGCTCACGTTAACGCAGTTTGATAATATTAACAGTGCTGCTAACGCCGGTTACGAGTTGATAGCCAAAGTAACTGCTTCTTCTAAATTAGATTTAACCGGCAACGTGAACGTTTACTACCGTAATATTAAAGGTGACCCTGCCTTGTTTGTACAGTCAACTTCAGGGTACGCCTTCAATGGTAACTTAACCGCCAATATTAAACCCGTTAAAAAATTAGGTATACAATTACGCGGCGATTACCAGGGCAAGCAGGTGATAGCCCAAGGTTTTAGCAAAGCCTTGTATGGCCTGGATGGCGGTGTACGCTACGATTTAACAAAGGCGCTAAACGTAAGTGTTAATGCCCGCGATATTTTTAATACCCGCAAGTTTGGTTCTATCATCGATAACATCGGTACAGCTATTCCTTATACCTCAGAGTCGTACCGTAGGTTTGCAACGCGTACAGTGATGTTTACTCTAGCTTACCGATTTGGTGGCAGCGGCGGCGAGCAAAAACGGCAGAAACGCGACCAGGATAATGGCGGCGGTGGCAACCCCGATGATATGAATCCGGGCGGTGGCGCTAACATCCGGTAATTTCAAAAGCCAAAAAAGCGAGCCCGTTATAGCATCTATGACGGGCTCGCTTTTTTATAGAAATTATTTATAAAGTTATTCTGCAGCTGTAAACTTTAAACAGCTCGGGCTATCTAATTGCACTTGGATGCCACTGTTGGTTAAGTGGCCATTGTTAGGATTGATTTTAAAAACCACAATGTTGTTGCTTTTTTGGTTAGCTACCAGAAGGTACTTACCCGATGGGTCGATAACAAAATTACGTGGGTGATTACCCATGCTCGACTGGCGCTCTACAAAGGTGAGCAGGCCGGTTTCCTGATTAATGGCATAAACGATAATTTCATTAGCGTCGCCCCGGTTGCTGGCGTATAAAAAGCGTCCATCAGGTGATACATGAATATCGGCGCCGCCAATCTGGCCGGTAAAGCCATCAGGCAGCATGCTTACGCTTTGCAATGCTTTAGGCTGGCCGTTGTTGTAATGATAAGCAAATATGTTGCCGCCCATTTCGGTAATCACATACATGTATTTTTTGTTAGGGCTAAAATCAATATGGCGCGGGCCTTCGCCGCCGGGTAAACTGATGGCTGCCGGGGTAGATGGTGTAAGCGGTTGCGGTTGTGAAGCTTTGTAACGGTATATGTTCACTTTATCATTACCGAGGTTACTAAACAGCAAATGTTTTTCATCAGGCGATAGCATAGCAATATGTACATGCGGTTTTTCCTGCCTTTGTTTATTAGGGCCTAATCCTTGGTTGGGTTCCTGGATAATTTGTGAGGCCGGGTTTAGCGAGCCATCTTTATTTACCGGGAACACGTATAAATTACCACCGGCATAGTTGGCAGTAAATACGTTTTTCTGCTCTTTGTCAATCGAAATATAGCACGGCCCCGCGCCCGACACCTGCTTGTTGATTAATTCAATTTTGCCAACCTTAGGCTCAAAAGTAAACGCGCTTACGCCGCCCTTACGGTCGTCGCCAATTTCGTTAACCGAATAAACAAATTTGCGGTTAGGCGATATACATAGGTATGAAGGATTATCAACGCCGGTAGTACGATTTAAATACGCTAAGCGGCCACTTTCGGTGTAAAAACGATAAACATATATACCGTCGCTGCCATTACTGGTGTAAGTACCAATCAGTAAATCGAGCATTTTGGGTGGCTTGGGTTGTGCGACCAGCAGGCCCGGCAGTAGGCACAATAAGAAAAGTAATTTTTTCATAGAACTCCAATTAAGAAAATGCAAAGTAACAAAAAAGCCTTTCCTGTAAAGAAAAGGCTTCAAAAGTTATGTAAAGAGCGGGTAATGTTTGTGAGATTAAAGCGTAAAATCAGGCTGTTCTATATTCCTGATTCTATACTCTTGCCTCTAAAATCTATACCTGCACCAAGTGTTTCAATTGGATAATTTCTTTCTCGTCCAGGTATCTCCAGCGACCACGTGGCAAGTCTTTTTTGGTAAGGTTGGCGTAAATGGTACGGTCAAGCTTTACCACCTCGTAACCCAGGTGCTCAAAAATACGGCGCACAATGCGGTTTTTACCACTATGTATTTGTATGCCTACTTCGCGTTTGCTGCCACCTTGTACATAGCTAACGGTGTCGGGTTTAATAAAACCATCTTCAAGTTCTAAACCAAAGCTTATTTTGTTCAAGTCGCCTTGGGTTAAACTTTTGCTAAGCTCTACCTGGTAAATTTTGGTGATGCTGTTACGCGGATGCGAAAGTTTGTCGGCTAATTCACCATCGTTGGTCATTAGTAACAAACCGGTGGTGTTACGGTCCAGGCGGCCTACCGGGTAAATGCGCTCGCGGCTGGCTTTTTCAACCAGGTGCATTACGGTACGGCGTTCCTGCGGGTCGTCGGTAGTCGTAATGTAATCCTTAGGTTTATTTAATAATACATAAACCATTTTTTCACGTTTCAGCGTTTCGCCGTTATAGCGGATAACATCTTTAGCCGGGTCAACTTTAAAACCCAGTTCAGATACCACCTCACCGTTTACAGACACTACGCCGGCTGCAATCAGCTCATCGGCCTTACGGCGCGAGCAAATACCTGCATTAGATATATAACGGTTAAGCCTGATTAAGTGGCTTTCTTCTTTATTGCTTTCTTTTTTGCGGCCTCTTAAAACGCGGGTTGGGCGTTCTTCGTTAAAGTCGCGTTGTTCTTCACCGCGGGAGTTGCTGTGTTGCTCGTCGCGTTCGCGGTAAGGCTTGTTTTTAAAGTCGGCTGGTTTTTCGCTCCAGGTGCGTGATGATGCGGTTGGCCGGCTGTATCTTTTTTCGCCGCCCTCATTGTTGTCGCCTCGTTTTTTAAACGAGCCGCCGCTTTTAAAGCCTTCGCCGGTGTTGCGTTTAAAGGTTTTGCCACCTTCGGTACGGCTGCTGCCACCAAAGGAACCTGCTTTTTTAAAGCCACCCTCGCTGCTGCGTTTAAATGGCCGGTCACCACCTTCGCCCTGGCTGCCACTGCGCGATGCAAAAGGCTTTTTATCGCCCGATGCGCCGTAGCTTCTTTTAGGCCGCTCCTCATTATTGAAGCTGCTGGTTGACGGTTTGCGCGATGCAGAATAAGGTCTTTTTTCAGAGTCGTTGCCAAAGCGCTTGCCCGGTGCACCGTCATCTGACTTTTTGAAACCCGAATTTGCATTGCGTGTGCGTGGAGAAGAGCTGTTGCGTGGCTGGTCGCCACTGCCGGTACGCCTGCCGGCTGATTTGTTGGACTTGTCGTCGCGACTGTTCC
>CAJYSL010000467.1 GCA_913777515.1 uncultured Mucilaginibacter sp. | reverse complement strand
CTACCATGAAACCTATCGACTCAATAGTGTACTGTAAGATGCTGCTCCGCAACGCCATGATGAGCATGGACCCGGCAACCGGCTATGTTAAAGCCTGGGTTGGCGGTATCAACTACGAGCATTTTAAATACGACCAGGTAAAAATGGGTACCCGCCAAGTAGGCTCAACAGCCAAGCCTTTTACTTACGCGGTAGCTATTGATAACGGCTTTTCACCTTGTATGCGGGTAAACAATGTGCCCGATACTATTTACGGCTACGGTAAACCATGGTGTCCGGGTTCAGACCCATCCGAAACAGTTTCGGGTATGATAACCTTACGCAAGGCCCTGGCCCGTTCGCAAAACTGGGTAACCGCCCACGTAATGAAACAAGTGACTCCCGAACCGGTAGCGCAGCTCATCAAAAAAATGGGCATTACCAGTGATGTTCCGGCCTATCCTACCATATGTTTGGGTACATTTAACGCCTCGGTAATGGATATGACCGGCGCTTATAGCGTATTTGCTGACGAAGGTTTATGGACTGAGCCAACTTACTTACTCCGCATCGAGGATAAAAACGGCAACCTGCTATACGAGCATAAACCACGGGTGGTACAAGCCATGAACCCGCAAACCGCCTACGTAATGACTTATATGCTGAAAGGTGTGGTTGACGAAGGTACGGGTTGGCGCCTGCGCAGCAAATATGGCCTGCGCAACCCAATAGGGGGCAAAACCGGTACTACCCAAAATAACTCCGACGGCTGGTTTATCGGTATTACGCCGCAACTTGTTACCGGTGTATGGACAGGTGCCGAAGATAGGGCCATCCATTTCCGGTCGACACGATTGGGTGAAGGTGCCAATACGGCCTTGCCAATTTTTGCCCTGTATATGAAAAAGGTATATGAAAACGCAGGCCTGGGTGTTAAAAAGAACATCGACTTTGCGATGCCTAAAAACGGTGTTGATATTACTTTGGATTGTAATGCCTATACCCAGCAACAGCAGGGAGCTGCCGAGGTAGACAGCAAACTCGGATTTTAACGATTCAAACCATAGTCAGCCTTTTGTACTGACGGTTTTCAGATTGACCAAAGCCCTATCCGAAAGATGGGGCTTTGCAGCGTATTATAAAACCGCTTGAAACTAATGTGCACAGGAATATCTTACAATCCATCCACACATTAATTTTAAACAAAAGCCGTTATATATCTATTTAATTAACAAGTGTTAATAACGTTTATTTCCTTTAAGCAAGAAGCAGAAAGGTATTATGTTTGATTATAGAGAAGCATTAAAGAAAATACCGCATAAACCCGGCGTTTACCAGTATTGGGACGATGCCAACGAATTGATTTACATTGGCAAGGCTAAAGACCTGCGCAACCGCGTATCCTCATACTTTGTTAAAGACCACCAGGTAAGCGCTAAAACCAGGATGCTGGTTTCAAAAATCCGCAACATTACGTTTACTATTGTTGATACCGAGGTTGATGCCTGGCTGCTCGAAAACAGCCTGATTAAAAAGCATAAACCTAAGTACAACGTACTGCTTAAGGATGACAAAACATACCCGTGGATTGTCATCAAAAACGAGAACTTCCCGCGTATTTACTGGACGCGTAACATTGTGCGCGACGGCTCCAAGTACCTTGGCCCCTACCCTTCGGTAAGTATGATGCATACCATACTGGGTGTAATACGCGAAACATATGCCTTGCGTACTTGCAATTTGGCGTTAACACCCGAAAACATTGCCGCCGGTAAATTTAAAGTTTGCCTGGAATACCAGTTGGGTAACTGCAAAGGCCCCTGCCAGAACTACCAAAGCGAAGAAGATTACAACCGGAGCATTACCGAAATACAAGATATATTAAATGGTAAAATCAGCAACGTAGTCAAGGACTTAAAAACAGATATGGAGGGCGCTGCGTCTGACATGGATTTTGAGCTGGCCCATAAGTTGAAACGCAAGTATGACTTGCTGCTGAATTACCAAAGTAAATCTACCGTGGTAAGCTCATCCATCACCGATGTAGATGTATTCAGTATAGCGGTTGATGACAAATATGCCTTTGTGAACTTTTTGAAGGTAATGAATGGTACCATTACGCAAACGCAAACGCTTGAATTAAAAAAGAAACTGGACGAATCGGAGGCAGAATTACTTTCGCTGGCGATATCCGAATTCAGGAGCCGGTACAACAGCCAATCCAAAGAAATTATTGTGCCGTTTGAAATCGAACTGGAAGACGAGAAAATCAAATTTACTGTTCCTAAGCTTGGCGAAAAAAAGAAACTTTTAGACCTGTCGCAAAAGAATGTACAATTCTTTAAGCGTGATAAGATTGAGCAGTACGAGAAACTCAACCCCGACGTACGCACCGACCGCTTACTGACGCAGATGATGAAAGATTTGCGCATGAACCAGTTGCCGCGCCATATTGAGTGTTTTGATAACTCTAACTTTCAGGGCAAGTACCCGGTGTCGGCCATTGTGGTGTTTAAAGATGCCAAACCATCCAAAAAAGACTACCGCTTTTTTAACGTAAAAACGGTAGAAGGCCCGAACGACTTTGCCACTATGGAAGAAGCCGTTTTCCGTCGCTACCGCCGCGTTTTGGATGAGGGGCTACCCTTACCGCAATTGGTGATTATTGACGGCGGTAAAGGCCAGTTGTCAGCAGCCTTAAAAAGCCTGAAACTATTAGGTATCGAAAAGCAGTTAACCGTAATAGGCATTGCCAAGCGCCTGGAAGAGCTTTATTACCCCGGCGACCAGTACCCGCTATACCTGGACAAAAAATCGGAAAGCTTAAAGATTATACAGCAACTGCGTGATGAGGCCCACCGCTTTGGTATTACTGCGCACCGCAAAAAACGCGATAAAGGTACGCTGGCTACCGAGCTGGAACTGGTACCCGGCATTGGCCGCCTGTCTGCCGAAAAGCTGTTGAAATACTTTAAATCGGTGAAAAAGATACGCGAAGCTACCCTTGATGAACTGCAGGAGGTAGTTAACCTTAAACAGGCTCAAGCCGTAGTGCAATACTTTAAGCCGGAAACGCCGATTCAGGTGGTATCTAACGAAATGAACGAACCAGCTTAATACCGGCACGGCTGAAAACAACAAAGCCTGAATGCATTAGCATTCAGGCTTTGTTGTTAAGATATTGCTTGAAAATTAGTACTGCCAGAGGCCTAACTCCCAGTCTAGTAACGACTTTTTGACTTTCTCTGATTCGTACAGTCGGTCAATACCCTGGGCATAATCTTTAATACGTTCGTCTTTTTGGTTAGACTGTTTAACAATTACGCTGGTAAACAATCTTTTCATAAACACGTCGTCAAAGCTTAAACCGGTGGCATCGTTGTTACGGCTCATGGCTTCTTTGGTAGCCAGCACCTGGCGCGCTTCAGGGAAGTACACCCAAAATACCGGTTGAAAATCGGATTCTATCCCGGCAACCTTCAGTTTCATTAATGGAGCAATACCAATAATCCGTGGCTCAAATACCGAACGCTGCTTATCGAAAACCCAATCTTCTTTTATCCGGAAACGGATGATACTATCCGGGTTAAATTCGCCGGCTTGCATGCTCGACCCTACTTTTTCTCCTTTAGCATCGTATTTATCTACTACTACGCTATCGGCCAGGCGGGCTTTAGCTTTGCCTGGGGTAAGCGGTACTGCAAAACCATCACCGTTAGGGTCGCCTTTGCTTGGGTTAGGGTCATAGGCTGTCAGTTCACCGGCTTCTACCGCTTCCATCAACACATCAATTAACCTGGCGCGCGGCGAACCTAAGTACTGGTTCATCTTTTCGCGCAGGTCAATCTCGCGCCATACACGCTTGGCATATACAACGTCAGCTTCTCGCAGGTTAGCATAAGGGGTTACCCGGGCACTCAAAATGTTTGCCTTTTTATAGTAACCATCCAAAGGGCGTTCAAAAGGTTTTACCTTTTTAGCCGTATCAACAGCAGGCTGCGTAGTAAAAGTAGTGCTCGCCATGTTGTTTTTTGCAGGCTGAGCGCTACGCTGCTTTGTTGTGGTACGCTTACGGGTAGTGGTGTTACGCTTTTGAGCGTAAGCACCCAAACCTATCAAACTCAATAGTCCAACCACTAAAATCTTACGTCGCATTGTTAAGTTCAATCAAATATTAATTAGCACTGATGATGATATCTTTCAGTCCGCGTTGTGTACCGTCAGGTCCAACAGCAATTACGTTGGTAAATGCAATACGGCTGCCGGGTACTAAGGTAGCCATTGCTGCGCGCATTTGGCTAGATAATTCGTTACCGCTGGTTGAATATAAAACAGGATCTTGACGAGGTTTTAAAATCAACAAGGTAAAGCGTTGAATGGTAAAGCTTGCGTCAAACTCGAAGTTATCCAGACGGGCAAACACACGGTCCTGAGCTTTTAAGTTAGCTGTCGAGGTGCTACCGCCATCGCGACCACCAAACACCACGGTTGGGTCAGGGATACGTTTTACACGGAACTTGGTTGAACCTAAAACCTGACTTTTGCCCGGAGAAGCCTCACCCGACACGGTAACATCTACTGTACCCGGAGAATTTACACGTGCGCTGAATGAACCGTTAGAACCGCTTACCGAACCACCGGAAATGCTTACTTTCAATTTATCTTTCGGGATACCCGGAGCAGACACTGATAATGGGTTTGGTACACCAATATACAGAACGTTCATTTTCTCAGCAGCCACAGTTGCAGACGGACGAGCCACCTGGTAAGTTTGCGGTGCAGTTTTGTATTCTTTAATAGTACCGTCGTTTTGTTTTACACGAATGGTACCTACCCAGGTACGTATACCCTCGCCGCTGGTACCAGTAGTGTATTCGCCACGGCCTTCGCTTACTTGTAAACGAGAACCATTTACCGAAATGTCAGGGCTTGATTTAGAATCATAAGCAGTTAAGAACACCTGGGCTTTGTAAGGCTGACCTGCAATGATATAGCTGCTTGGAGCTACGGCAACAGCCACAAACTTATCCAAGTTTACAACAGCCTGGTCCACTTCGCCTAAGATTTTCTTTACTACTTCCGACTCAGCGTTTTTAGTATCTGCCTGCACCTTGGTTAACGAGGTCATTGCAGCGCCCATCGGGATACCGTCGCCAAAATATGCTTCTTCCCAGGTTAATTTAGCATTACCTTTTTTCGCCTCAGGAGCGTCAGCAGATAACGAAAGTTTCATGCCTGCACGTTGCTCCGGCTTTAAAAGCGCCAGTAACTTTTCACGTGTTTCGTTGATTTTTTTACGTAGCTCTTCGCCTTTTTTGCTATTAATCAGCACCTGAGATGACAAATCAAGGTCGTCGCGCTTTTTGTAGTCGCCGGTATTTTCGTCAATACCGTCAGCTTTTTCAATCAGCGTTTTTTTCAGGCTTTCAACGTAGTCATTCAACTCGTTGGCAATAGCGCTTGCTTGTTTGGCTCTATCGTAGATAGGCTTTGCCCTTTCCGGCTGCTCTTTAAGTTTAGTTTTCTCAAAAGCGTCGAAGGTATTACTGATACCGGTTTGTACGTTGTTTTTTGATGCGTTTAAGCTATCGCTTATATTTTTGAATGCATTAAGTAAGCTATCGGGCACGTTAAGTGCAACTAAGCCTAATAATACCAGGTAGAGGATGCCAATCATCCGCTGCCTAGGGGTTTCTTTACCTCCAGCCATGTGTTAGTCTCTGTAAATTTAAATTAATTTGTTAAGTGGATTAATAAATTATTTAAATTATTAAGCACGTGGTTGGTTCATTGCAGTAAGCATGTTGCCGTAAACTGCATTTAAAGAACCCAGGTTTTTAGCCAGGCGGCCAACTTCGTCTTTAAATTGTTTAGAATCGTCTAATGACTCGTTAAAGTTACTCATCGTTACCGACAGGTTTTGGTAGAACTTATTCATCGATTTCAGGTGATTGCTTGAGTCTTGCAATTCTAATTCGTAAACAGCGTTAAGAGCCGATAAATTTTTAGCTAAGCTGCTAACCTGATCATGGTAAGCTTTTGAGTCAACGCTTGAGTTAGCCATTTCTTGCAGGCTTGCAGAAGCTTTGTTGAATGCAACACTTAAGTTATCGTAACCAGCGCTTGCAGTTTTAAGCTTAGCAGCAAACTCGTTGGTAGCAGCACCAGCGTCAGCCACTTTAGAAATCGAGGCTACTTTGTCGCCAAAAGTTCTTAAACCTTCGCCTAAAGTACCAATCAGTTCAGGGTTAATTTTAGCATCAGCCAGCATTTTGTCTAACGCCGCAGTATGACCGGTGCTTAATTGTGCAGGAGCAGGAGCAACTCTTTTTACAGGTTCGCCTACATAATCATCTGCTAATTCAGGGTAAGCTTTAGTCCAGTCTACTTCGGTAGCCTCTGGTTGCAAACCTAATAATAAGAATAAAAATGCTTCAGTTAATAATCCAACAGTGATAAATATTGTAGCGAAAGGCCAATGTTGTATTTTAAACAACAAACCAATGATCACAACACTTGCACCGATAGACACGATGTTACCAATTCCAAATTTTCCTTTTTTCTTGCCAGCCATAATTAATTTAATGTAGTTGTTTGAATTTTAGATTTTGTGATTGTTTTACGTATACTTAAATGGTTTTGTTCGTTTAAGTTTAATTATTTTTTATCACCGAACTCACGGCCTACAAAATGCAGTACACATCTAAAGCCTACATAAGCTTTAGCACTATCCTGATATTCGTAAGAACGCGTTGAATTTTGCAGGAAGTAACCGATGTCTTTCCAGGAGCCGCCGCGTACTACTTTACGCTTCAACACTTCCGGGTCGGTAGCTTTAGCCTCGTAATTAAAGGTCGGCGCCATGTCGTGTACAAAGCTTGATGCTGATTCGTCAAAAGCAGATAAAGTCCACTCAGATACGTTACCAGCCATATTGTACAGGCCATAATCGTTCGGGAAATAAGAGTTCACTTTTACAGTGTATGCGCCGCCATCATCAGTATAATTACCACGGCCCGGTTTAAAGTTGGCCAGCAAACAGCCTTTAGCATTTTTGATGTACGGGCCACCCCATGGATAATCGGTACCGATACGGCCGCCGCGTGCAGCATATTCAAATTCAGCCTCCGTTGGCAAAGTATAAGACACCTGAGCCGGCTGCCCCTTCGAATAATTATACGCCTCTTTTTGTCGTGACCGCCAAACTGAGTAAGCGCGGGCCTGACGCCAGTTTACGCCTACTACCGGATAGTTTAAAAAAGCAGGATGAGAAAAGTAACCTTCAACCATGGGTTCATTAGCCGCGTACGAAAAGTCGTTAAGCCAAACCAAGGTATCCGGATAGATGTTAACAGTATCTCTGAAGATGAAGTCTGAACGCTTTTTTGTTTTATCGAAACGGTTGTTAGAGGCACTACGCAAATCCATCATGGCGTAGTTGTATTTTAACTGACGAACGTCAATCTCATTGCGGTCAAACACGCGGTCGTCGCCCTGGTAGTACATGCCATCCAGCTTACCGCCTGTAGAAGGCTGACCTTTTTTGCCTGTGGTACGACGCCAGATAGGGTTTTTCTGTACATAATCCCAGTTGATGTATTTTTTGCTGGTGGCCGATGGGTCGCGCGGCTTGATGTAGTATTTATCTTCGTTAAGGTAATTGGTGATGGCAATGGAGTCGCGCACCCAGTGTACAAATTCCTGGTATTTGCTGTTGGTGGTTTCCATCTGGTCCATAAAAAATGGCGGAACGGTAACCTGCTTGGTTTGAGCTATCTGCGCAAAGGTGACGTCCTGGTCGGTTTGTCCCATCAAAAATGAGCCACCCGGAACGTAAACCATCCCCATCGGAAGTTCGGCTTTAAAAGATTTGACGCCGCGTATACCGCGCACTTCTCCCCCAGTATTGCCCGAAAAACAACCACTCAAAGTCACCCCAATAAAACACAATAATAAAAGAGAGTACAGTGTCTTCATTATTCTCGTAAATTCCTTTTTTGTTTTTTGTGCCCGAATATACCTACGTAATATTATATTTTTATTTTCTTTAAAATAAAAATATTCTTATCTCACGAAGCAAACGTGATGTAAAGTATAATTTGACTAAAATACTAAACACAAGTATCTTAGCCAAGCATAATCGACTTATACGGGAATTGTACCGATGAAGTTGCTAATGAAGAAATATATTTTACTTATTAGCTTGTTTTACGTACTGCTCAATAGCCATAGTCATGGATGGCGCACCCGGAGTTGGTGCAGGGATATCCAGTATCAGGCCGGCATCCAGCACAGCTTTGTGCGTAGTGGCGCCAAATGCCGCAATACGCGTGTTATTTTGTTTGAAATCTGGAAAGTTTTGATACAACGATAAAATGCTCGACGGGCTAAAGAAGGCGATAACATCATAAAATACCTCAGCCAAATCTGACAAATCACTGCATACGGTGCGGAACAATACAGCCGGGGTAAAATTGTAACCGTTTTCGGTCAAAAACTTTTGCGTTTCCTCGGCAGCAACGTCCGAACAAGGGTAAAGGAATTTTTCGCCCGAATGCTTCTTCAACACCTCGGCTAAATCGGCAGCGGTTTGCTTGCCAAAAAAGATTTTACGCTTGCGGTACTGAATATATTTTTGAAGATACAAGGCAATAGTTTCTGACAGACAGAAGTATTTCATATCTACCGGAACCTCAAAACGCATTTCTTCGCAGATGCGAAAAAAATGATCGGCAGAGTTGCGGCTGGTAAAAATGACTGCGGTAAAATCGGCCAGATTTATTTTGTCTTTACGAAAGTCTTTGGCAGGAACGCCTTCCACGTGGATAAAAGACCTGAAATCAATTTTTAAATTTAATTTCTTAGCCAGTTCAGCATATGGATTTTTGTCGTTTTCAGGTTTAGGTAAAGTAACCAGTATACTCTTAACCTTTTTCTTTCTATCTTCCAATTTGTATTTGTCTAACTACCTAAGTATTA
>CAJYSL010000466.1 GCA_913777515.1 uncultured Mucilaginibacter sp. | reverse complement strand
TCGCTTACCCGCCAGCCGGTCCAATCTTCAATTTTTTGCAGGATGCGCCGGCGCAGGGAGAGTTTCTTTTTAATAGCTACCGGGTCGAGTTCCAGCCGCCAGTTTTGTGCGCGAATGCGGCGTTGCATTACTGTTGGGTGGGTATCGGTAAAAGGCAGTAAGCGGTCGGCATTTTTAAAATCAAACTCAAACGCTTGCGGCATATTTTCGGCCATCCAGCTATCATCATGATAAAACTGGTTAAAGTTGCGCACTTTGTTACCCATACTCTGCGGCGGTTTTACCCAACCATAATGATAAATATAAGCGTCAATCAGCTTTACATTTAGCTTGCGGCCGGCCCACCTGAAACCCTGGGCATCACGATAGGAATGCACGTTTTTATTGTTCCGCAATATGCGAATCTCGCGCCGGTACCAGCGCCTCGAATGGGCATAGTAATCGTACGACCCATAAAAGTGCACGTATTTAAACAGCAGTCCCTCAACGCGCGTGTCTGCTAAATTCTCTTCCATTTCCTGGCGGATGAGTGGCAGGTATTTTTCGTGCACGGCCTCATCACCCTGAATATAAAAAGCCCAGTCGGCATCAGGCGATATGGCAGCGAAGGCCTTATCTGTTTCGGCAGCAAAAACAGCTCCGCCCTCTCGCAAACTTTCGTCCCAAACGGTATTAATAATCCTGATTTTAGGCGACCCGATACCTTTGATGAGTTCCTCGGTATTATCTTCACTGTTGCCCAGGGCCACCACAAATTCATCACATACCGGCAAAATAGAAGTAATGGCTTCTACCACGGGGTAATCATTTTTTACCGCATTGCGGATGAAGGTAAAACCGGCAACTTTCATAATGCTTTTCTTTGAGGTATAAACTGTTGTGGGATGTAATATCTGATATTAGATTTCGAAGCCATACTGTTTAAAAACAGGCCTCCAAAAGTCGGCGTATAAATCCCAGGCATGACAACCGAACGGCAGTTGTTGTTGATTAAGTTTCAAGGCCCTTTCGGGCGACGATTCGAAGGCAAACTGTAATCCTATTTTAAGCGCAGGAATGTTTAACAACTTTTTCTTTCGATTCACCTCTACACTCCAAAAGGCATCTTCGTTGTATTCATGAACTCCTTGCTGTTGCAGGTAAAAAGCTATCTTATCCTGCATCTGGATAGTAAGGTCATGAAACTTTTTTACCCGCCGCAGCGAAAAACCGCCGTTACCTACCTTGTTTTCAAACTGCTTTTCGCTTGGTACCCCATTCTTTTTAACATCGAAACGGGTATGCACCGCGTATTGGATTTTTGATTTGATGGCTTTGATGAAATCTGTATGTTCGACCGGGCGTATCCAGGGAGCACCTATATAATCTAAATCACGATTGCACCAGTCCAGCAAGCTATCCTTAAATACAAAGGCGTCTAACTGATAAATCAGGATATATTCGAAAGATTGAAATTTAGCATAAAACTCCTTCGATAACATCAGGCGGTTGTAACCATCAATACTTTCAAAGTAATGTTTGTCAAAATCAATCGTCTCGTCAAACTTTATCATGCCCGAAAAATCGGGTAGCGTAAGCTGGTACGGCTTAACAGCTATTTTGACATGGCTACCTAACACCCGTTCACACTGCTGTAAGGCAATCTGCTCGTAAGCCGTAAGCTCCGGTTTGTAAAAAGGTACGATAACGGCTACTTTACCTTGCAAACTCATACGTTAAATGCTTATTTAATCAGCGTATATACAACTCCTCTACTAAAGCCTCGAGGTGATCCTGAAAAAGAAAATCATGACCGTTTTCGCCCTCCGGCACTACATTGATGATCTCAAAAGCTACTTCCAAAATACGCGGCACCTTTAAGGCTTCGGCTATTGAGTACGGGAACGACTGGTTACCAATGAAAACCTTACACCCGGCAATCACCTGCGCTAATTCCATAAAATTATTCACCTGTACCCATTCAATTTTGGGCAAGTACTTTTTAATCTCCCGGTATTCGCTCTCTACCCCAACAAATTTTAAGGAGTCATACTTGTTTAAAAACCGGTAATCAATAGTTTTATTCTGATAACGGGCGCTGCGGGCAACCACAATGGTGTTTTCAAAATCAGTATTAGACTTTGCACTCAGCCAAGGCCTCCACAAATCTGGAGTAACACCTGTTATGTAGCCGCACCAGTGGGCTATATTCCCCTTATCCTGCGGTATCAGCCCTGCCCTGAAATAGTCCAGATCAATATCAATTTTCTGGTCATTATATAAATCACACGTATTAATGTATGCTTGCTCCCCAATGAGCGGAATTAACATATCCGCCATTTTACGATTGAGCATCACATTACCTAAGGGGTGTGTGCTGTACTCCGGCAAGATTAGGGGCTTACCTAAAATAAGGCACAGGTTAATTTTTGCACCGGTAAGCTCATGGATTTTTTTGAGCGTAGGCAGGGCATAAATAACATCGCCGGCGTTGCCGCTGTGGGTAATGTTTAGCTCACCGGTAACGCTGCTTAAAGCTTTAATCTTAGGCAGACTGTTGAGCCTTTCGGAACCCAGCAAAAAGTTGATAAACTGCTCCCTTTTATAATTGACTAATTCCCACTTATAGGTTTTGTATGCAGGCCGGTCGGTATATTTAAGCCAAAGCTTACTGGCAAGGTTCCTTTTTTTAAACATATCTTATATCCGGCTTATTTAAGGTAAAACTACTTTGAGGCTGGGCCTGCTACGACTGCAAATATATTGTACAATAAACAAAAAAGCAGATGGCACTTTGTATTACCATCTGCTTTACATTAATATCAAAATAAGCAAATTGATTATTTGCTGTTCATAATCTCTTCAATATGGTCGGCTTCTATAGGAATGTTCGCCATCAAATCGCGGTTGCCGCCTTCGGTAATTAAGATATCATTTTCTAACCGTATACCTAAGTTTTCTTCAGGGATGTAGATGCCCGGCTCGCAGGTTAGGATGTTACCTACCTCAAATGGTTTATAACGGCTGGCATAATCGTGCACATCAATGCCCAGATGATGGGAAGTACCGTGCATAAAATACTTTTTATACAACGGCGCTTTCGGGTCTTGCTTTTCTACCGCGTGGCGGTCCAGCAATCCTAAACCAATCAACTCACTGGTCATAAGTTTTCCTACCTCGTCATGGTAATCATTCCATACCGTACTGGCCACCAACATGGCGGTAGATTCGCGCAGCACACGCAATACAGCATCATAAACCTTACGCTGACGTTCGGTAAAACGGCCGTTAACCGGTACAGAACGGCTTAAATCGGCATTGTAATTACCGTACTCGGCAGCAAAGTCAAATAAAATCACATCACCATCGTGGCAAATCTGGTTGTTATCGTTGTAATGCAACACAATAGCGTTACGGCCCGAGGCAATGATTGGATTATAGGCATGACCGGTAGCACGTTGACGCAAAAACTCGTGGCTAATCTCAGCCTCAATTTCATATTCGGCTACCCCCGGCTTCACAAATTTAAGCACACGCACAAACGCATCGTTGGTAATGTCACACGCCTTTTGGGTAAGCTCAATCTCAATTTCCGACTTAATAACGCGTAAGTCGCGTAATACCGGTGCGGCACGCTCGTAATGATGTAAAGGGTATTTGCGGCGCAACTCTTCCAGAAAGCGCAAATCGCGGTAAGGCACGCCCGGTAAATAGCGGTCGTTCTCGTTGGTATTAATATAGACGTGCTCGGCGTAATGTATAATACTATGCAATATGGCGTCAAAATCTTGCAGCCAGTACACCGCTTCAATACCGGATGTTTTGCGGGCTTCCTCTTTAGTATACTTATGGCCTTCCCATATGGCAATGTGCTCGCTGGTTTGTCTCAAAAAAAGTACTTCTCTGTATAGTGGATTAGGACAATCCGGAAAAAGCAACAATATACTTTGCTCCTGATCTATACCTGAGAGGTAAAAGAAATCGGCATTCTGTTTGAACAGGTAATTCTGGTCACCGCTGCGGGTATATTCGTCGGCAGCATTAAATATTGCCAAAGAAGAGGGTTTTAGTCGCGAAACGAAATTTTTTCTATTTAAAATAAATAAGCTGTTGCTTATAGGATGATATTTCATAAAATAAAATTATTAATTTTTAGAAAACAAAAAATTGCATTTATTTGTCTCCAATATTAAGAAAATTGGAACGGAGTTTGGTTGACGAGCAAACATAAGTACTAATTTTATTAAGTAAAATCACAATTAACATTTGTTTAATCTTAAAACTATGAACTATTCTACATTAAAGAAAACAGTCGCGCTTTCTTTTGCATCGCTGCTTGCAGTTGGTATGGCCAACGCGCAAACCGATTCAACAAAAAGCACCATGTCAAATTCAACCGGTACAGCTAAAGTGTTTGGTGGCAGAGGTCAGTACAACACCTTCAGCTTTGGCTTAAACGTAGGTGCAGTATCTCCTACTGTTGCTATCGGTGGTGTACACGATTACACTGATTATGTTGTATCGTTAGGTTACGGTGCATCAATGAGATGGCAATTAGCCCATTCATTTGGCTTACAATTAGACGCTCGTGGCGGTAAAGTAGCTGGTAACAACAACAGCGCTCCAGGTGGCGTTCGTGATGGTATGGCTTCTTACGACACTCGTTTCTGGCAAGGAACTTTAAGCGGCGTTGTTAACGTTGCTACTATCGACTTCCTGCGTCGTAAAAACTCAGTTAACTTCTTCGTTAACGCTGGTGCGGGTATGGTATGGTACAACCCTCACTTCATCACTTCAACTGGCTTAGAAACCCGTTACAGAAACTCTGATGGTTCTAACCACTACGTGAAAAGCTTAGTTATCCCTGTTGGCGCTGGTGTTAAATTCAGAATGAATGACGCTTGGGCATTTAACTTAGGTTATACTGCTAACTTCACTGATGATGATAACTTAGACGGTTTAAAAAGAGGTTACCCATCAAGAGATAAATACTCTTACGGTTACGGTGGTTTAGAGTACACTTTTGGCCCATCATCAAAACCAAACCTGGATTGGGTAAACCCAGTAGCTATGATGTATGACGAATTGTACGATGCTGCTTTACGTCAAGAAGTTGAAGCTTTGAAAGGCCGTGTTACTAACGTTGAAAACGCTGTTAACGACCTGAAAAAAGATACTGACGGTGACGGTGTTGCTGACCAATTTGACAAATGTCCAAGCACTCCTGCTGGTACAGTTGTTGACGGTGCTGGTTGTCCAATTGTATTCCCTAAAGATACAGTTGCAACTGCTGCAACTGCTCAGGCTTACTCAAACATCCAGTTTGACTTTGACAGCTCAGTATTAAGAACTTCTTCTTACGCTGTTTTAGACTTAGTATCTGCTGACATGCGTGCTAACTCTAAGAAAATGGTTACTTTAAACGGTTACGCTTCATCTGAAGGTACTGCTGCTCACAACCTGCGTTTATCAAGAGACCGTGCTAACTCGGTAA
>CAJYSL010000465.1 GCA_913777515.1 uncultured Mucilaginibacter sp. | reverse complement strand
TATATCCCGCGCCTTAAAAATGGTGGCTAAAGAGTTGCAGGTTCCGGTAATTGCACTTTCGCAGTTAAGCCGTGCCGTGGAAAGCCGTCCTGGTGGTTCTAAACGCCCAATGCTGTCCGACTTACGTGAATCGGGTTCTATAGAGCAGGATGCCGACATGGTATTGTTTTTATATCGCCCAGAATATTACGGTTTGGAGTTTGACGAAGACAACAACCCCACCAAAGGTGTAGGCGAGATTATTATAGCCAAGCACCGTAACGGCGAAACCGGCACCGTGCGCCTGAAATTCGTGGGCAAATATGTGAAATTTACCGATTTGGAAACCAGCATGGACAGCTACATGCCACCAGCATCGGGCAGTGCCTTTGCAGGCCTTAACCCATCACAAGGGTTTGATAGTAACCCGGGCAACATCATCATCCGTCCTTCGCGCATGGACGACATCGATGATGAGCCACCGTTCTAAACCAATCAATTAAAAAATCAACCCTAATACAACGCCCAGCAAAATAACGATGGGCGTTTTTATTTTGGTAAAGTATAGCAGGCAAAAAGCTCCGGCCATAATGAGGTAAGCCATCCAATTGGTGCCAAATGGTGCCGTTAACAAGATAAGCGCAGTGGCCATGAAACCTACCGCTACTGCGTTGATGCCGCTCAAAGAATTTTTGATGCGGGTAATTTTCTTTAAATCTTCCCAAAAAGGCACAATAAACAAAATCAGGATTAGTCCGGGCAGGTTGATGCCTAACACGGCAACCACACCACCTATAACCTGCCCGGAAAGGCCATAACCTTTATTTCCCAAAGTAATGGCTCCCAAAAACGAGGTAAACGAAAAAGTAGGACCGGGCAAGGCTTGCTGTAGTGCGTAGCCCGACAAAAATTCGGCATTAGTAAGATAATGCTTTAGCTCTACAAACTCAGTATACATCAAAGGCACCAGCACCTGCCCACCGCCAAAAATCAGGATGCCATTGCGGTAAAAATTCTCGAACAGGCGTATGGGTAAACTAAAAGGTGACGTACGATTTATTACAGCACCCAACGCCGCAAAAAACAATAGAATGCCAATAAAGTAACCCACCTTTTTAGGATTTACATTGGCGTACAATTTTGCTCGTAAAGCATCCTCGCTGGGTTGGGTTTCGAGCGCCGATGAGATGATGCCTCCCAACAGGATGAGTATCGGAAAAGCATAAGGGTTTTGCAGGATAAGCGTGGCTATCAGCGAGCCTGTAGCTAGGTAAACGCTGGTTTTTGTTTTTAATATTCGCTGGGCAAACACTACGGCCGCATACGCCACAATGCCAACGGCAGCCGGACGGATAAAACGCAGCACCTCTTCTACCCTGCCCGTGGATGCCAGGCTTTTATACCCAATGGCCGCCGCACACATCATAGCCGCTGACGGAAAAATCCAGACTAGAAAAGTAAGTATGGCCAGCTGTAATCCGCCAACTTTCCAGGCAATACCTACCAGCGTTTGGGTGGACGACGGACCAGGCAATACCTGCGAAAGCGCGTTGAGCTCCATCAGTTCATCCTCAGTAATATAATTACGCTTCTCTACAAAATCGCGCAGCAAAATGGCCACATGCGCCTGCGGTCCGCCAAAAGTGGTGAGGGTATACACCAATGCATCGCGTAAAAATAAGAGCCGCCTTTTGTTCAATGATTTTGCAGTTAATAAAATGAAGGTAACAAAACTGCTGCAAACCCTGCCATTAACACCGCAGAAAATTAATAATCATCGTCGTCATCATCGAATAAACCGGCAGCCTGGTTATAGGCCGACTGTAGCTCAGACAGCGCATGGTTGTCGCGCTTCTGCCGGGTAATCTGCATACCTTTCTGATAAGTAGCTATGGCTTCTTCTTTACGTCCTAAAGTTTCGTAAAGTTTACCCAGGTGGTAATAAGTGCCCGTATAATTCGGATGGTCTGCAACCAGCTTTTCATAGTATTGCAGTGCCTTATCGGTATCATTAAGTCGCAAGTATTCGGTGGCCAGTGCGTATTGCAAAAACTCGTCGTTGGGCTCGTCTTTTAAAAAATCGAGTAATTTTTGTAAGCGGTCTGCCTGCATTGTAAACTGTATATATTTTGGTTATTTTTGCGCCGAAGCAAGGCTACCGCTTTTTTAGTTTGATAGCTAGCCCCGGCCCAAAGGTAAGATTTTGGTGGCTATTACATCAACCCCGCGTCGGACCTTTAGCGTTTGCCCACAGATTGTCAAATTTGCCGGTAACCGTCAACAAACCCGATGCAATGGAGTTATTGTTGTACTTTAACATTTAAAAAAGCCAATTACGGCACAAATAATGCGGTAAGGCAGTTATTAAGGCTTTAGTTGTGATGGGTAATAATATGAAAAAAATTAAGCTCGATATTGTTGGTTTGTCTTACAGTCAAACGCAATCGGGAGCATATGCACTGGTATTGGGCGAAGTAAACGGACGTCGCCGCTTGCCTATCATCATTGGTAGCTTTGAAGCGCAGGCTATCGCTATCGAAATTGAAAAGATGACCCCGAGCCGCCCGCTTACCCACGATTTATTCAAGAGCTTTGCACAAGCTTATCACATAAATGTGCAGGAAGTTATCATCTATAACCTGGTCGACGGTATTTTTTATGCTAAATTGATTTGTAGCGATGGTAAAAAAACCGCTGAGATAGATGCCCGCACGTCAGACGCTATTGCCATGGCAGTACGTTTTGACTGCCCTATTTACACCCACGAATTTATCCTGTCAACTGCCGGTATTGTGATTGAAGGTAACGATTTTGTTTACCTCGAAAACCTGAGCGAAGCAACAGAAGAAAAACCGAATCCGTCGAGCACCGTAAGCTACGCGTCATTGAGTATTGACGAATTAAAAACCAAGCTGCAAAGCGCCCTGGCCGAAGAGGCTTACGAAAAAGCAGCCAAAATCCGCGACGAGCTGAACAAGCGTAAGGCGTCGTGACGAATGCCAGCTGCTGCAAATTGCTTTTTATTTTGCTGATTCTTTGATACCATATACTGACATTGCTTACGCCCTTTAAAAATATGGAGACGTAATAACGATGGTGATGTTGAGTTTTTTGCTTTCGTAATATTTCATTACTTTCCGTTTTTATTTTACTAACTAATTATTGTTTAAACCCGGCATCATATGAATATTAAGTTTCGCTTAATACTGATGAATTTTCTGCAGTTTTTTATTTGGGGTTCGTGGCTCATCACTATAGGGGCGTACTGGTTTCAAAACAAACAATGGTCGGGAGCGCAGTTTGGCGCCATATT
>CAJYSL010000464.1 GCA_913777515.1 uncultured Mucilaginibacter sp. | reverse complement strand
ACGGCTACCGGGTTGGCTTTACCACGTCAGACGGAATATACGTGCAAAATACTATGCTGGTTAAAGGTGACACTACTGGTCCGAATAGTACGGAGTTTATTTTAAAAGACCCTACGGTTGACTTTGCTGTTTTAGAAAGTGCCCGTGGCGGCATCCTGCGTTCGGGTTTAGGTTTTGGGCGCAGTGATGTTGGGGTAATTACTAATATTCAGGAAGACCATTTAGGACTGTTAGATATCCATACATTGGAAGACCTGATGAAGGTAAAAAGTGTGGTAATCGACTCAGTTAAAAAAGATGGTTGGGGCGTATTAAATGCAGACAATGAATATTGTGTGCGCATTGGTCGTCAAGCCAAATGTCACATTGCTTACTTCAGTTTAAACGAAAACAACCCGGTCATCAAGTCACATTGCCACAAGGGCGGTATTGCCTGTATTTACGAAAACGGCTTTATCACCATTAAAAAAGGCGACTGGAAAATACGCGTACAGCGCGTTTCTGAAATTCCGGTAACGTTTAATGGTACGGTGCCTTTTATGATTGAGAACGTAATGGCGGCTACTTTGGCTACCTACCTTTACGGTTTTAAAACGGAGGATATCAAAAACTCGCTGCATACGTTTGTGCCTTCGGCATCGCAAACGCCGGGCCGCATGAATATCTTTAATTTTAAAGACTTCAGGTTTATGGTTGATTTTGCGCACAACCCGGCCGGTTACCAGGGCATCAAAACGTTTTTGACCAGTATTGACTCACCTCAAAAAATTGGCTTAATTGCTGGCACCGGCGACCGCCGCGATGAAGATATTCGCGAACTAGGCCGTATTGCAGGCAGCATGTTCGACCATGTTTTAATGCGGCAGGAAAGCCACCTGCGCGGCCGTACCCGCGAGAATATTTTAGGCTTGCTGGAAGACGGTATTAAAGAGGTTAATCCTAACATGCCGATTGAAATGCTGGAAGACGAAACTGACTCTATAGGCTATGCCATTAGTTTAGCCAAGCCCGGCGCTTTTATTACCGTTTTAAGTGATGCTGTACACGGCGCCATTGACATTGTACAGTCGTACCAGGAAAAAGAGCGAAACGCGCAATAAGTTACGGCACCTGCTTTTTAGATTTTGAAGTAGGTTTGCTTAAATAATAATGCCATAACAGCATGGCAGCAATACTGCGGTAGGGCTGCCATGCATCGGTTAAATCCAAAATATCTTCTTTTGGCGTTGCCGCCGGTAAGTTCTTTAGCTTTTTTACCGCGTTGATAATGGCTAGGTCGCCTATCGGGAATACATTGGTCCGGTGTAAAATCATTAGCAGGTAAATATCCACCGTCCAGTTGCCAATACCTTTTAAGGCAGTTAACCGGGTGCGCACTTCATCATCACTCAATTGCTCCAACTCCGCTAAATCAAGTTGTTTATTGAGTGTAGCTTCGGCCAGGTAACGTACATAGGCTGTTTTTTGCCTGCTGAAATAGCAGGCCTTGAGTTCTTCGTCGGTTAGTAACAGCACCCGGCTTGGAGTAACTTGTTGTATTTTCTCTTTCAGTTTGTTGAGGGCTGACAATGCCGAAGCCAGAGAAACCTGCTGCTCTAGGATAATGTGTACCAACGATTCGAACGTATTAGGCCTCGACCAATAAGGCGGATAGCTATAATGGCTGATGACGGTTGCCAAGTCAGTGTCCTGCGTAGCCAACTGGTCACAAAGGGTGTAATAATTATCGGGTGTAAATACAGCTATGCTCAAAATGGTGCTTTAACACGTAACACCATTAAAGCATTATGGTTGCTACAAGTAAGTTAAACCAACCGGATTATTGCTATCGTAAAAAATCGGCTCAAAATTTTGGTCGGCCAATTCGCAGGCTGATGATACCGACAGGCAATTGACATTGCCAAAAATAGAGGCAATAGCTGCGTCAGCGGCATCGCGACCGGTAGCTATTTTTACCAGCCCGTTTAAGGGTGCCAGTTGGGTAGCATCAAAAATAATCCATTTGCCGCCCAGGTAGGCCTCAAAACAGGCGTGAAAATCGGGCGGATTAAGCTGGTAAGCGTAACCTGTAAAGTAGCGGGCCGGTATATCCAAAGCCCGGCAAAGCGCTATCCCCAAGTGGGCAAAATCACGGCAAACCCCGGCCAGTTCGGTAACTGTATCGTAAGCCGACGTTTGCGAGTTGGTAGAACCGCTCAGGTATTCCACATTATCATGTATCCATTGGGTAAGGGCAATCACTTTTTCAAAAGCGTTATCAATTTTGCCAAACTTATTATTGGCAAACCGGAACAACTTGTCGGACTGGCAATAACGGCTCGGGAAAATGTAGGGCAGCACCATAGGGTCTACATCGGCAATGGGTACTTGCGTTAGTTGTCCTGCGGGTGTCAATTTGAAAGAGGTATCTACCAGGGCGCTGTAACTAATGTTTAACGTGGCTGGCTCAGTAACCTCGAGCCGGATAAAGCGGTTTTCGGTGTAGTGCGAAAACTCTTCAATTTTAAAGTAAGGGTCAACCGTAAAAGTTTCTTCCAGTATGGCTTGGGCCGGAGTGCGCAGGGCATGTATATTGAGTATAAATGTTGATGGCGCGGTTACCTCGTAACCCAGTTGCCCGGTAACCTTAAACTTCATGCTTGTTGGCTGTATTAGTGTTGCTTTCCAGTTGGTTAAACGCGTTGTCAATCCAT
>CAJYSL010000463.1 GCA_913777515.1 uncultured Mucilaginibacter sp. | reverse complement strand
ACTCTATTACAAACAACAGTGCTGCACCAACTTTTGAGAACACTATTGTTGGTATTGAAAAAAGCGGTCAGTTGCTAAGCCGTGTTAACCATGTTTTCAACTTGCTGTCAGGCGCCAACACTAACCCCGAACTGCAAAAAATTCAGGAAGATGAAGCGCCTAAGCTTACAGCCACTAATGATGCCATATATTTAAATACCAAATTGTACAAACGGGTACAAGCCATTAATGCACAACGCAGCCAGCTTAAACTGGATGCCGAATCGGTACGGTTGCTGGAGTACTATGTACAAAAGTTTGAAATTGCAGGTGCCAAACTATCTGATGAAGATAAAGACAAGCTTAAAGTTTTAAATAAAGAAGAAGCCGGCTTAACCGCTAAATTTACCAACCAGTTACTGGCAGCTGCTAAAGATGGCGCTCTACTGGTGAGCGACAAAGAAGAACTGGCCGGTTTACCGCAAGGCACCATTGATGCCGCAGCGCAGGATGCCAAAGCGGCCAAACACGATGGCCAATGGCTGATACCTTTGCAAAACACCACCCAGCAACCTAACCTGCAGTTTTTAAGCAACCGGGCCACCCGCCAAAAACTGTTTGAAGCCTCATGGACCCGGGCCGAAAAAGGCGATGCTAATGATACCCGTAAAACCATTTCGCGCATTGCACAAATACGTACCGAACAAGCCAAACTGTTAGGCTTTAAAAATTATGCTGCCTGGAAACTGCAAGACCAGATGGCTAAAACCCCAGAAGCTGTTAAACAATTTTTAGGTAAACTGGTACCGGCAGCCACTAACAAGGCCACGCAGGAAGCCGGAGAAATTCAAAAAGTGATTGACGCGCAAAAAGGAGGCTTTAAGCTACAGCCCTGGGATTGGGACTATTATGCCGAACAGGTGCGCAAAGCCAAATACGACCTGGACGAAAACCAGGTTAAACCCTATCTGGAACTGAATAAAGTTTTACAGGATGGCGTTTTTTATGCGGCCAACCAACTATATGGCATCACCTTTAAAGAACGCAAGGACCTGCCGGTTTACCAGGCCGATGTACGAGTATTTGATGTAATGGACAGCAACGGCTCGCAAATTGGGCTATTTTATTGTGATTATTTTAAACGCGACAATAAATCGGGCGGGGCATGGATGAGCAATTTGGTGGAGCAGTCGGGCCTGATGGGTACCAAGCCGGTCATTTACAACGTATGCAATTTTACCAAACCTGCTCCCGGTCAGCCGGCATTAATCAGTTTTGATGATGTAACCACCATGTTCCATGAGTTTGGGCACGGTTTGCACGGCTTATTTGCCAGTCAGAAATACGCCAGCCTGTCGGGCTCTAACGTTGCCCGCGATTTTGTGGAATTTCCGTCGCAGTTTAACGAGCACTGGGCATCAGACCCTAAAGTGTTTGCCCGCTATGCACGCCATTACCAAACCGGCGCAGCCATGCCACAGGCTTTAGTTGATAAAATAAAAAAGGCAGCTACCTTTAACCAGGGCTATGCTTTAACCGAAGCATTAGCCGCAGCTTCACTGGATATGCAATGGCATACTCTACCTGCCGGCAGCCCGCAGCAAGATGTGGACGAGTTTGAAGCGGCTGCACTGAAAAAAACAGGCTTAAACTTGCCGCAGGTACCTCCGCGCTACCGTTCAAGCTACTTTTTGCACATTTGGTCTAACGGATACGCCGCTGGTTATTACGCTTACACCTGGACTTCTATGCTCGAAAATGATGCTTACTCCTGGTTTACAGAAAACGGGGGCTTAACCCGCCAGAATGGCCAACGTTTCCGTGACATGATTCTCTCCAGGGGTAACACGATTGAGTACGGCAAAATGTTCCGCGATTTCCGCGGTCACGACCCGGATATCAAACCACTGTTGAAGAAACGAGGCTTATTGTAAGCTGTCTATCTTAATAAGATAATCATAAAAGAAAAGCGGGTGCATTACACATCCGCTTTTCTTTTCATTAAATTTTACGTTGAGTTAATTGCTCATAAACACGGCATTACCAAACAGTAGTTTACCGTTTTCCCAAAAACTACGGAAAAGTGGGTCGTCGGTTAAATATACCACCGAACCTCGGCCCATCGACTGCACGCCGAAAAGCAAACCGCTGCTTAACTTTTCTTTAGCCTTTTGTCCCACAAAGCCCGATACATAGCTATCTTTTTTTAATACGCCTACATTTACGCCACTGTTATCCAGGTAATCGTAAATATCGTCACCTAATTTTAGTGTGTAATAGTAGGATGGATAACCATAACCCAGCGGATGGGTATTATCCAGGTATACCTTATATATAGCGCCTGGTACATTGTAGCGGATGGCATCACGGTCGCGGCCATCATAGGCTTTTAAATCAGGCGTTTTTTTAGCCGGTTTATCATCCTTGTTATCGTCTTTACTTTTCAAGGCAAATCCTTTTTTGTCGGCAAACTGGCCTACGGCACCTCCCATGGCAATTAGTTTACCACCCTCACTTATCCAGGTTTGCAAACGGTCCAACGGGAAATTACTGTAACGTCCATCGGGGAAAATGGCTACATCATAGTCACTAAGCTTAATTCGGCTTAAATCCTGATAGCGCACCACAGACACCGGGTAACCAATTTGCTGCTCAAAATAATGCCACACTTCACCCATGTCATTGGCAGACACACCTTCGCCCGATACCAGCATCACCCGTGGCTTAGTAATAAAACCTACTGCACTCGAGCCCAAGTCGGCGCCCTTATCAGCAAAACCGGTACTCAGCGGTGTTAACTTCCGGCCTAAAGAAGCAGCCAACTCGTTTACCACCTGGTCAAAATTAGCAATGTTGTTTCCGGCACGTGTTAAAATCAGCGACCCAGCATTAAACTTTTTATTCCCTGCCTCAAAAGCACCCGAACTGTAACGCACCTTAATACCCTTTTGCAACAGCGCTGCTAAGAATTTCACGTCCTGCACCGACTGCCAGTTAGCTACATAGGCATAAGCACGACCGTTTTGAGTATTCGTTGTGTTATCGGATGCAGCATTTAACGAAGTGGTAACAGGTTTGATAGACTCAGTTAAACCGTAAGCTTTTAAACCGTAAGCGTAGGGTAACGACCATGCTGTAATATCATAAGTGTTGCTATCCGCAATAAATGTTTTGGGCTCCAATAACACGTTCAACAATACGGCTTTGGGCTGGTAAGCATTAATCACCATATCATTAGGGCTAACCGTATAACTTTCGGTTTTACCGGTAAAATAATTTAAACCGTTAACCGTGCGATTTACGCCGTAGCCATACTTAATCAAATTACGGTCGAGCAATTTTGCCAGCAAAGCCAGTTTATCGGGGTTTTCGTTTTTAATGATATAGGTCTTATAAACTCCCGGCGGATTAGTATGACCGTTATCAAAATACTTTTTGTATTCGTACAGCACTTTTTGCGCATTGTTTGATACGGCTTCAACGGTACTTAATCCGTTAGAATGATGGTGGGCAATGCGATCGGCTAAAGTCAGCGTGTCGCCGCTACGGGTAATCACCGATAAACCACCGCCCGGGCCGCCACCCTGCTCGTAGGTCATACCGATAGAGCCATTATAAATAGGGTAAGTATCGCCGTATGATGGGTATAGCAAATCAAAAACCTCTTTGGTGAAATACAACCAGCCGTTCTGGTCAAAATACTTGGCATTATTTTTACCAATAGTGGTTTGAAACTCGCGCTGCCAGGGCGTAATATCCTTATGAAAAGGCTCAGCTGCCGGTGCAAAATAGTAGGGGTTATTGTAGTTCTGCTCATGAAAATCAACATGTACCTGAGGCAGCCATTGATTATATAAACCGGCTCTGCCCTGTACCTCTTTTTGTGTTTGCCAGGCCCAATCACGGTTTAGGTCAAAATAATAGTGGTTTACCCTGCCGCCCGGCCAGGGTTCGATATGCTCGCGCGATGATGCGTTGGGGTCGGGTTGCGCGCCACGTACCTGGTTATAAAAATTCACGTACCGGTCGCGACCGTCGGGGTTCAGGCAGGGGTCAATCATCACCACGGTGTTTTTGAGCCAGGGACGGGTACGGGTATTTGCCGGATTCACCAAATCATACAGGGTTTGCATGGCGGCCTCGCTGCTGCTGGGTTCGTTGCCATGCACGTTGTAGCTCAGCCAAACAATAGCAGGTGCATTGCTCAGGGTAGCCGGCCCGTTGCTTAACCCAGCAAGGTACATGTTATGCTGTCGCACCTCTTCTATCCGGGCCAGGTTTTCTTCGCTCCCTACCAAAGCTACCATCAACGGTCTCCCCTCGTTAGTGGTACCGTACGATTGCAGCTTAACATTTTTTGATGCTTGCGCCACGTATCTAACGTACTCGGCAATGCGATAGTGGTATGTATACTGACTTCCTAAAGGATAACCTAAAAATTCGGCAGGCGATTGCAAGGCTTGAGCCAAAACCCCACCCGCAAAGCTTAAGTATAGAACAACAAAGGCGTAAAGTTTCTTCATGATGATTGTATGCAATAAATCTAATAAACAAATCCATATTTGCATGGGTACCCTTACTAAAATGTTGGTTAGTACCGTTATTTAAAGTATATTTATTATCCTTTTTAGTACATGACACCTATACAAGCTCTACATAAATACTTTGGTTATACCGAGTTTAGGCACCAGCAGGAAGCCATTATTCAGCAACTGATCAGCGGTGGTGATGCGTTGGTTCTGATGCCTACCGGCGGCGGAAAATCGTTGTGCTACCAGTTGCCTGCCGTTTTGCTGCCGGGCTTAACCATTGTGATATCACCGCTGATTGCGTTGATGAAAGACCAGGTAGATAGCCTGAACATCAACGGCATACCGGCGGCTTATTTAAACTCAAGCCAAAACAGCGACGAGCAACAGGATATTATTAACCGCCTCAAAGCCGGGAAAATCAAATTATTGTACCTGGCCCCAGAGCGACTGTTCAGTTCGGAGAGCCGGCTGGTTACCTTTTTAAAATCGTTGCCGGTAAGTTTAATTGCCATTGATGAGGCGCATTGTATTTCGCATTGGGGACACGATTTCCGCCCGGAATACCTAATGCTCTCCCATTTTAAAACGGAGTTTCCTGCCATACCGGTTATAGCGCTTACCGCTACGGCCGATAAGCTTACCCGTCAGGATATACAGGATAAACTGTCGCTGCAAAACCCGGCGGTTTTCATATCCTCGTTTAACCGGCCGAATATCAGCTACACGGTTGCTCCTAAAAAGAACAGCTACCAGCAACTGCTCGACTTTTTATCTACCCGTAAAGACGATTCGGGCATTATTTACTGCCTGTCGCGGGCCTCGACCGAAGATTTAGCGGCCGATTTGCGCGAACAAGGATTTACTGCCGAGGCCTACCATGCCGGTTTAGATAATGATACCAAAGCCCGCAACCAGGAAAAGTTTCTGCGCGACGAGGTTAAGCTAATGGTAGCCACTATTGCTTTCGGTATGGGCATCAACAAATCGAATGTACGGTATGTGGTACATTACGATTTGCCTAAAAATATTGAAGGTTACTACCAGGAAACCGGCCGGGCCGGGCGCGATGGCCTACCGTCTGAAGCACTGCTGTTTTTTTCGGCCGGGGATGCCTTTAAGCTGCAGCGCTTTGCCAAAGTAGATGGCAACGAAGAGCAAAGCCGGATTATGCTGAAAAAGCTGGATGACATGGTGAAATACTGCCAGTTGCAAACCTGTCGCCGCCAGTATTTGATGCATTATTTTAATGAGCCTTTCCCGGACCATTGCGGCTCATGCGATGTTTGCCTTACCGAGTTTAAAAAATTTGATGGCACCGTACTCGCCCAAAAAGCATTATCTGCCGTAACCCGACTAAACCAGCGCTTTGGCACTACGTATGTTATCGACTTTTTGCGTGGTTCT
Organism: uncultured Mucilaginibacter sp.; assembly: GCA_913777515.1. Classification (GTDB taxonomy): domain Bacteria; phylum Bacteroidota; class Bacteroidia; order Sphingobacteriales; family Sphingobacteriaceae; genus Mucilaginibacter. Next base: position 2,460 of record CAJYSL010000463.1, on the reverse strand, counting down.
AAAAGCGAAAAAATACGAGAAGAACATAAGCAGCTTAAAACTTATGGCATTGGCACTGATGTAAGCAAGGCCGACTGGCAGCGCTATTTTACCCAACTCATCAACCAAGGCTATTTGCAGGTTACCGACGACCAGTACCCTATACTTAAATTAACCGATACCAGCGAGGCTGTTTTGAAAGGCCAGCAAAAGGTTGAATTTATTTTGGCAAAGGAAACTACCATGGCAGCCGAAATACAAACACCAGCTTATGAAGGTGGCCTTTTGCAGGAGTTAAAAACCATACGCTTTAACCTGGCCATGAAAGAAAACGTACCAGCATACATTATCTTGTCGGATGCTACCCTGCTCGAAATGGCCACCTACCTGCCGCAAACGATGGATGAACTGGGCAACATTTCCGGGTTTGGCGAGGTAAAACTTAAACGCTATGGCGAAGCATTTTTAAATGCCATTACCGCTTACAGCCGGCAGCATGGTTTATCGTCGCAAATGAGTAGTAAACGGGCCAAACCTGCCGCCCGCAACAAGGCCCCGCGTTCAACCAGTACTGGCAATACCCAGCGCGAAAGCTTTGAACTGTATCGCGCCGGAAAATCGGTTGCCGAAATTGCCGCACAGCGCAGCTTGTCGCCCACCACCATTGAAAGCCATTTGTGCAGCTTTATACAAACCGGCGAGATGGACATAACCGAAATGGTGTCTCAACACAAAATGCAGCCTATACAAAACGCGGCCGAAAGCTACGGAACTGACCGGTTGGCCCCGCTTAAAGAGGTTTTGGGTGATGCTTATACTTACGCCGAAATTAAAGCCGTAATCAGTTGGCTAAAACGTAATGCATAAATAAAGCCCTGTAGTTTTTGTACAGGGCTTACGCTTATTATTGGTTAGTAAAAATGAGTAGTATGATTAAGCCATCTTCAGCTTTTTCTGAATGTCGGCGACGTAGCTTTTAAACTTTTTATCAGTATCAATTAAATCCTCTACCGTTTGGCAGGCATAAATTACGGTAGAGTGGTCGCGGCCACCGAAAAAGTTACCGATTGATTTTAGTGAACTTTTGGTGTGTGCCTTAGCCAGGTACATTGATATTTGACGGGCCTGCACAATTTCGCGCTTACGAGTTTGCGATTTTACCATATCAACCGGCACCTCAAAATACTCGCAAACCAGGCTTTGTATATACTCAATCGAAATTTCTTTCACCGAGTTTTTAACAAAGTTTTTGAGCATCGACTTCGCCAGGTTCAAATCAATTTCGCGGCGCATCAGGGTTGATTGGGCCAGTAATGATACCATGGCGCCTTCCAGCTCACGCACGTTGTTATCTATATTATGCGCTACGTACTCAATTACATCATCAGGCAACTCAATACCGTCCTGGTAAGTTTTGTTTTTGAGTATCGCCATCCTGGTTTCCAAATCAGGCGTTTGCAAATCGGCCGATAGCCCCCATTTAAAACGTGATAACAGGCGCTCTTCCAGACCAGCTAAATCCTTAGGCGCTTTATCCGAAGTAATGATTAGCTGTTTACCCGACTGATGCAGGTGATTGAAGATATGGAAAAAGAAATCCTGCGTTTTTTCTTTACCGGCAAAGTTGTGCACATCGTCCATAATCAGCACATCAATGGCCTGGTAAAAGTTTACAAAGTCATTAATGTTATTATGTTTCAGGGCGTCAACAAACTGCTGCGTAAATTTCTCACACGATACATATAACACCAGCTTATCAGGTAGGGTACGCTTAATTTCGTTACCTATAGCCTGCGCCAGGTGCGTTTTACCCAAACCTACGCCGCCGTAAATCATGAGCGGGTTAAATGATGTACCGCCCGGTTTTGCCGCTACGGCATAACCGGCCGAACGGGCCAGACGGTTGCAATCGCCCTCAACAAAATTTTCGAAAGTATAGTTCTGATTTAGCTGCGGGTCAACATGCAATTTCTTCAGGCCGGGTATCACAAACGGATTTTTGATGTCTTTATTTAAAGAAATCGGAACCGGCATGGATTGATTTTTAGCCTCTGCACCGTTGCCATTAGATGGCATATTGGTGGTAAAGGGCTTACTGGATGATGATTGCTCTACCACTATATTATACTCAAGCCGGCCTTCCTCGCCCAGCTGTTTTTTAATGGTTTTACGAAGCAGGCCCACGTAATGTTCTTCGAGCCACTCGTAAAAAAATAAACTTGGTACCTGTATGGTTAGCACGCTTCCGTCCAACCGCAAAGCTTTAATGGGGTCAAACCATGTCTTAAAACTTTGGGCCGGAATGTTATCTTTAATAATCTGAAGGCAACTATTCCAAACGTTAGTACTCGTTTTTTCCATAAATGTTAAAGATAAAATACTGATTTCCAAACCCAACCTCAATTTCAGTTGAGACCTTTACGGAACATCGAATATTCGAAAAAAAAGCGGATTAAAAAATAAAATTTAAAATTTGCGAAG
>CAJYSL010000462.1 GCA_913777515.1 uncultured Mucilaginibacter sp. | reverse complement strand
TAAAACACCGGTTTTCTCAAATTTCTTTTTGAAACGTTTAAGGGCTTTATCTAATGATTCGCCGTCTTTTACATTGATAATAATCATAATCCTTCTATATACCTCCTTTCAGGAAGGGCAAAGGTAGAAAATATGCGACAATTATTTTAACAAATTTTAAAAGATTATTTCATTCAAAATGGAAGCGTTAAATCACGCAGAATCGGTTGCTAAAGTTAGAGTTTATTTAAATCATCCAGGTATTGCTCGGCCTGTTCCATAATCTTTTGCTTTTCGTCGGGCTTCATCTTTTTCAGCGTCATGTAAGCCATACCTATGCGTGGGTTACCCTGCAGTTTTTCGGCGTTACGCTCGTAAAAGTTCCAGTACAGGCTGTTGTACGGGCAGGCACGCTCGCCATATTTCTTTTTATAATCGTAATGGCAGTTTTTGCAATAGTCGCTCATTTTATTAATGTATGCGGCCGATGCAGCATACGGCTTGGAGCCTACTACTCCCCCATCAGCGTACTGGCTCATCCCCCGGGTATTGGTAATTTCCACCCATTGTATAGCATCAATATAAACACCCAGGTACCAGGCATCCACATCATCCGGGTTAATACCGGCCAGTAAACAAAAGTTACCAATCACCATTAAACGCTGTATGTGATGTGCCCAGGCTTCCGTAAGCGACTGCCCGATGCAATGTTTCAGGCAGTTCATCTGCGTTTTGCCATCCCAAAACCAATGTGGTATTTCGGTGCGATGTTTAAAAAAGTTTTTTTCCTGATAATCCGGCATCTGCGCCCAGTAAACGCCGCGCATAAACTCGCGCCAGCCCACAATTTGCCTAATGTAACCTTCTACCTGCGCCAGCGATATCTGTTTAGGATGTTTTTTGTAATATTTTAGTACCGTACTTACTACCTCAAACGGCGAAACCAATTTCACATTCATGGCAAATGACATGCGCGAATGGAAAAGGCTGATATGCTCTTGCAGCATGGCATCTTCATAAGTACCAAAGTTCGGCAGCAAGTGCTCGCAAAAATATTTCAAAGCGCTCAGGGCTTCCTGTCTTGAGAACGGCCAGCCAAAATGTTCGGCATCTACCTCTCCAAAATATTTCACTTTGGCTGTATCAATCATTTTTTTTAATGCAGTGACATCATGGTTAAATGATAAAGGTGGCTCTAAAGGTACTTTGCCATCGTACTTCTTGCGGTTATCGGCGTCAAAGTTCCACCTTCCTCCTTCTGGCTCATCATCGTCCATCAGCACATGCAGCTTTTCGCGCATGTTGCGGTAAAAACTCTCCATCAGGTAACGGGTCTTTTTACCAAAAAAGGTTTTGACGTCCATGCGTTCGGTCAAAAAATGCTCAGTATCAGCGCTGCCGGTCTCAATATCAAAATGCTTGCATATGTCCTTCAGCTGCTCGTCTAAACGGTATTCATCAGGCAGCAAATATTCAAAACGGGTAATGTGTTCTTTTTTGATGACGCGTTTGAGATTTTTGGCAAAATCCTGCTCATTATCTTTGTCATCAAGTTTAATGTAAATTACCTCGTGGCCTAATTTGGTAAGCTGGTGGGCAAAGTTGCGCATGGCACCAAAAAAAGCGATGATTTTTTGCACATGATGCATCACATACTCCTGCTCCTGCATAACTTCTAACAGGATATAAGTTACATCAGATTGTGATTCTTTAAACCAGCTGTGTTTGATATTGAGTTGGTCGCCCAAAATAAGGCGGAGGGTTTTGGCCATGATGGTTTACAACAACCAACATGGCCGGAGGTTTTAAAGCAACCTACCACCAGTAGCTATGCAACGTTTTCTTCGGTAAGCCACAGCCTGGCGTATTCGCCCTTAGGGTCAAGGTCGGTTAGGTTTTTAGGACTAAAGTAGCGGTTCTCACGCGGGTCGTTACCCACGCCGGCAATGTATGCCCAGTTACCCCAGTTACTGGCCGGAGAGTAATCAATCAGTTTTTCTTCAAACCAGCGGGCGCCCCAGGTCCAGTTAACCTTTAATGTTTTAACCAAGTAGGCCGATACCGCTTGCCGGCTTGCGTTACTTATAAAACCGGTCGCATTGAGTTCATGCATACTGGCATCAATAAAAGGCACACCGGTACTACCGGTTTTCCATTGCTCAAAAAGCATTTCCTGGTTGGCTGCCAGTTCGGGTGCGGCGGTTTTAAAACCTTCGGCCTCAAAAAATTTGCGGCTGTATTTTTTAAACATAAACCGGAAGTAATCCCGCCATAAAAGCTCCAGCATCAGCGGATGATTATGTGCGCTTTGCCCATGATTGATAATTTCCCAATACACCTGCCGCGGCGATACACAGCCTAAAGCTAACCAGGGCGATAATTTTGATGAGGCAACATTGCGGTTGGCTTTGCCCACGGCAGTTGTAGCGTTAGCAGTAAAGTAATTTTCGAGCTGTTGCAAACCAGCCGTTTCGCCTCCTTCAAATTTAAATTGGGCACGCGGGTCGGGCAAAGGTTCAGTTAATCCCAATTGCTCTAAGGTAGGCAACTCGCCGGCATCGGCAATTAAGGGTGTTACAATATTATCGGGGATAGCCAGGCATGGGCGCACACTACTATCGCGCTCTACCTTCTTTTTAAATGTATTAAAGCTATCGGGAATATCTTTAATGGGGAAAGGTAAATCTTCTTTATGGTAAAGGGTATGACCAATAAAGTGTTTAAGGTTAAGCTTCATTTTCCACAAAGCAGCTTCTACCTCTTCAGAAATTGTAGTTTCTTCAAAAGCTACCTCACGGTGGTGGTAAACTTCGCTTACCTGATACTGCTCGGCTAGTTGAGGGATTTGCTCGGCCGGGTTACCATAAACAATTAACAAATTGCCACCCAAAGCCTGCAGCTTTTCGCGCAGGTTGGCTACGCTTTGCATCAAAAAGCACGCACGTATGTTACCAGTTTTGTAGCCCGATTCGGTCTTGGTAAAGTAATGAGGGTCAAAACAATATACCGGCAGTATTTTATCGGCCTTTCGGGTGGCTTCCAACAATATTTCGTTGTCATGTACCCGCAAGTCGTTTCTAAACCACACCAGAATTGTTTTATCACTCATTGTTTTTAATCAATCTAAATTAACATACAAAAATGCTAATTATTTGTTTCTCCGGCACCGTTCGCTGCAGTATTTGACATCGTCCCAACACTTTTCCCACTTTTTGCGCCAGCTAAACGGACGCTTGCACACCTCACATACCTTTTCGGGCAGATTCTCTTTTAACACTCTTTTAGGGGCAGACATATACAGGCAAACAATTGGTTATCTTTAATTTAAAGCAATAACAAAAAACTGCCGGAAGTGTATCAAATATATGTATAAAAAAGTTCGCGCTTGTAAGTTAGCTGTAAATTTCCGGGCAGTCACCCCAACAGCCAACAACTAAGTACTACCTAACGCTATATTTACGTTAATGATTTGTATACTGGCATGACAAGTGCTTGTTTACAAACACGTACATTTATTGAAATTATTTATCAACATTATGGCTACTACCGAAAGTATTCAAACCGCTTATATTGATTATGTACTAACCGAAGGACATGAGCCGAAATCGGTATATCTTTTCGCTAAGAATAATGACATGACCGAAGAAGAATTTTATCGCTTTTTCGGTTCGTTTGAGGCAGTTGAGCAATCTGTTTGGGCAGATATTGTTCGCAAAACCGTTACCGAAATAAAAACACAGGAGGTTTGGCCGCAGTACTCGGCACGCGAAAGAGCGCTGTCTTTCTTTTACAGCTTTTTTGAGTTATTAAAAGGCAGCCGCAGCTTTGCTGTTTACAGCTTTAAAAAATATGCCCGACCAATCGGCACGCCCCGTGTATTGGATAGCCTGAAAAACATCTTCGAAAGCTTTGCCGACGATATTTTACGCGACGGTTTAGAAACCGGCGAATTAACCGACCGCAAGTTTTTTACCAATAAATATAAAGATGCCCTTTGGATGCAGTTCAACTTTATTTTGAAGTTCTGGATTAGCGATAATTCTGCGGGCTTTGAGAAAACTGATGAGGCTATTGAAAAAGGCATCAATGTAACCTTTGATTTGTTTCAGCGCTCGCCGATTGATAACCTTTTTGACTATGGCAAGTTTTTAGTAAAAAACGGTGGTTTTAAAGAGAAAATGGGATTCTGAGTAATTCACTGAATCCTGTTGGTTTTCATTGGTAAAGCACCTGTTAAAATTATACATGACTAAATACGCTGCTATTTTCGATATGGACGGTACGCTGGTTGACAATAACCCGTACCACTTTAAAGCCTGGAAAGAACTTTTTAAACAATACAACCGCCCGGAAGTAACTCCTGATTTATTTAACGAAAAAATTAGCGGGGTACCGGGTATGGTGATTATGCGAAACTTTTTTGGCGATGATTACGACGAAGAGCAGATGAGAACGATGTTTCAGGAAAAAACCATCCGCTACCGCGAAATTTATGAGCCCAATATGGCGCCCATTAATGGTTTGGAGCGCCTGTTGCACGAATTAAAAAATGCCGGTTTAAAATTGGCGGTTGCCTCGTCGGCCACGGCATCAAATATTGACTTTGTACTGAACAACCTTTCCATCAAATCAATGTTTGATACTATTGTAGACGGACCGCGTGTAAGTAAACCCAAGCCTAATCCGCAGATATTTTTAAAAGCAGCCGATGATTTAGGCATAAAACCAGAGCACTGCATTGTATTTGAGGATTCGCTTTCGGGCATTAAATCAGCTAATGCTGCAGGCATGAAGGTTATTGGAATTACTACGTCGCATACGGCAGATGAACTGCAACCGGTTGACCGGGTAATTAATGACTATGCCGAGGTTACCGAACGCGAATTAGCGGCGTTATTTGAGAAAGAAAGACATGAGTGAAGATAAAGCGAAAGAACAAAACAGTATACCAACCAGTAAAGTAGAACGTTCGGCCCGGTTTGTAAAAACGGGTTTTAAAGTAGGCGGCAATTATATCAAGCATTATTCTAAAAAGCTGTTCAATCCGGGGTTAGACCGTACCGAGCTCAATGAGGATAATGCCGCAGATATTTACGAATCGCTAAGTGAGCTGAAGGGCAGTGCTTTAAAAGTAGCACAAATGCTGAGCATGGATAAAAATATCCTGCCTAAAGCTTATACAGACAAGTTTTCTCAATCGCAATATAACGCTCCTCCCCTTTCGGGCCCGCTAATCGTTCAGACCTTTAAAAAGTACTTTGGCAAAACGCCCGAGCAGATTTATGACAAGTTTGACCTGCGCTCTAACAACGCAGCATCCATAGGCCAAGTACACCAGGCCGAGTTAAACGGCGAAAAACTTGCCGTTAAAATTCAGTATCCCGGTGTAGGCGACTCTATATCATCGGACCTGAAGCTCGTAAAACCATTTGCCTTTCGCCTGCTGGGTATGAGCGAAAAGGAACTGGAAGTTTACATGCAGGAAGTAGAAGAACGCCTGCTGGAAGAAACTGACTACGAACTGGAGGTGCGCCGCTCGGTCGAAATATCAAAGGCTTGTTCTGCAGTTTTGCAACACACCGTTTTTCCGCGTTATTACCCGGCTTTGTCCAGCAAACGCATTATTACCATGAGCTGGATAGAGGGCAAACATCTAAAAGAGTTTTTGCAAACTAATCCCAGCCAGGAACTGCGCAACCAGATTGGCCAGGCACTATGGGATTTTTATAACTACCAGCAACACGAACTCCGCGCCGTACATGCCGACCCGCATCCGGGCAACTTTTTAATTACGCCAGACGGACAGTTGGGCATCATCGACTTTGGATGCATTAAAGAGATGCCCGAAGATTTTTATTATCCGTTCTTCTCGCTAACATCAACCAACCTGTTGGATAATAAAGAAGAAACTATTAAGGCGTTCCGAAAGCTCGAAATGATTTTGCCTAATGATACACTGCAGCAAATTGAGTTTTACTATCGCACGTATCATCAAATGATTTCGCTGTTTGCCAAGCCGTACATGAGTGCTTCGTTTGATTTTAGCCAGACGGCATTTTTTGACGAACTATATGGTTTTGGTGAGCAGATTTCGCGCATGCCCGAATTTAAACAAGCCCGTGGTGTTAAGCATTTTATATATGTAAACCGTACTAATTTTGGCTTATACAATATATTGCACGAGCTGAAAGCACAGGTAAAAACCAATACCTACAAACCCCACGTGCAACTCACTTATTAAAACAGGCGATAATTTTAGGTATGCGTTTACCTAAAATTATGGTCTTCTCTGCATCTCAGTGCGTATAATGCCATATATGCGTTTCACCACATATATATTTTAAAACCCGCTGCCTGTTTTGTTGTTCCAATACATTGTATGAAGATATTGCTGACAGGTGCGAATGGTTATATAGGGACGCGACTAATTCCGGGCTTGTTGCAACAAGGGCACGAGGTGGTTTGCATGGTGCGTGACCCCAAGCTTTTTGCAAAGCAAAGCCCATATTTTAACCAGGTAACTATTGTTCCGGGAGATTTGCTGCGGTCGCGCAGTATACAACAACTACCCGAAGATATAGATGCTGCTTATTATCTGGTAAACGCCCTGCCACAAACCTCGGGTTTTGCTGGCTTGGAGGCATTATCGGCCGAAAACTTTGTACAAGCCATTGATCAAACCCGCTGCAAGCAAATCATATCCTTAAGTGAGATTGATGACCATTTAGGGCATGCCGGCTTATCGCGCCAGCACGTAGAGGATATCTTACGCCAAAGCGATTCGGCACTGACTATCCTCAAATCAACTATGATTGTAGGCACCGGCAGTATCGCGTTGGAATTAATGGATGGGTTAACAAAAAAGTCGCCTATCATCATCGCCGCAACCTGGGCCAAAGCACAGGAGCAGCCTATATCAACCTATAATGTTATCGAATACCTGGTGGGGTGCCTGCATAACGAAGATACTTTTAACAGCGAATTTCATATCAGTGGTCCGGAAATATTAACTTTTAAACAGATGCTGCTTTTATATGGAGAAGTATGCCGGCAGCGCAAAGTTAAAATTGTTACCGTGCCCCAGGTTTCGTCGGCGCTGTCATCTTACTGGCTTAACTATCTCACTCCTATCAGTTACTCGCATGCTAAAACGCTGGTTGAAAACCTGAAGTTCGACTTGGTATCTCGTGATGATGCTATTGAAAAACTGATTCCGTTAAAGCTGCAAACCTTAAAAGAGGCTTTAGAAATTACCATGCAGACTAACGTTAGTACAAACTAATCAGCGGCATGTTAGTTTATAACCTATGCCCAATCATCACGTACTTATTACCGGCGGAACCGGGCTTATTGGCAAACCTCTAACCGAAGCATTACTGGCTAAAGGTTACCAGGTAAGTCATTTAAGCCGCAAGCCGGGCAAAAACCCTAAAGTAAAAACTTTTTTGTGGGATGTGTCCAAACAACAGATTGACCCGGACTGCATCAGTGGTGTAGATACTATTGTACACCTGGCCGGCGCAGGCATTGCCGATAAGCGCTGGACCGCCAAACGCAAAAAGGAACTGATTGAAAGCCGCACAGAATCTATCAAACTGATTTATAATCTGCTGCATAAAAACCAAAATCACCAGGTAAAGCAAGTCATTTCGGCATCAGCTACCGGGTATTATAGTAACCGGGGCAACGAGTTACTCACCGAAAGTAGCGTACCCCTGCACGATTTTTTAGCCACTTGCTGTATTGAATGGGAAAAAGCGGTTGATGAAGG
>CAJYSL010000461.1 GCA_913777515.1 uncultured Mucilaginibacter sp. | reverse complement strand
ATCAAGAAGCGCTTAGATGCCCTGTTAAGGGCTACCTGTTTATAGAAACCATAAGACATTTTTTTATTTGCGCCGTAGGTGCTACCCCACGAAAAGGGTAGCACCTACGGCGCATTCTTTTGCGTGGCTATTTTTTCTATAAACAGGTAGTGCCTACGGCACATTATTCTACGTCATATTTTTTTATGCAGATATCATATAAGGCGCATTATTCTACATGCCTATCTTTTCTAAGCAGGTAGCGCCGACGGCGCAAAGCTTGCAAAAATCAATTAAGGTCTTTCAACAAGCGCTGTATTTCATAGTTTTTAGGCTTGATTTTGCACCCCTTTACAACGAAAAACAGCCGCATTAGCGGCTATTTTTCGTTTGTTGTAAGCTTAATTTATTTGGCTAAGCGTGCTATTTCGCTGCCGGCGAGCAGGTAGCAGCCCAGGCCGTAATCCTCAAAATCGGGAATGTGGTCATAGCTTACCGGCTGGCCGTCTTTGGGCTCTTTACCGGTGCCTTGCACATAACCCAGCATACCATCCGGGTGTAAGCAATCTTGAGCCATAGCATTCCAGGCTTTGGCGATGATGGGCTGATAGGTTGCTTTTTTCAGGATGCCGTTGTTAACGCCCCAGGCCATGCCGTAAATAAACAGCGATGTGCCTGTCAGCTCTTTACCGCCGTAGTTGGTTGGGTCCATCAAGCTTACGTTCCAGTAACCATCAGTACGCTGTAATGGTACCAGCGCAGTAATCATATCTTTGTACATTTGCAGGTATTCGGCACGGTGTGGTGCATTTTTAGGCATTACTTCCAGCACCCGTACCATGGCTGCCACTACCCAACCGTTACCGCGCGACCAGTAGCAATTAGCGCTATTAGGTTCTTTGTACGGGGGCACAAAATCTTTGTCGCGCCACCATAAGCGCTCCTGCGGGTTGTACAGCCCTTTGCCGCCATGTACTGTTTTGGAGTAATTGTATATTTCATACATCTTCTCAAAATAGCGGTCGTCTTTGTAAATGGCGCCTAACTTGGCAAATATGGGCATGGCCATTTGCAGGGCATCAATCCAGTGCCAATCGTCAATTTTATCGCTGGCCAGCATCAGGTCAATATTTTTTTTGATGGGCTCAATGTACTCCGGCTTTTTATCCAGCTGGTACAACTCAATATAAGTTTGGCCGCAGCATTGGTTATCGGCGTTGCGGGTATTTAGTCCGTCGCGCGGTTCCCATTTATGATGGTTGGCCCAGTCTATGGCGTACTGATAATATTCTTTTTTAGGGTCTATTTTATGTAACGCCATTAAGCCTTCGTAGTAAACGGCGCGTGTCCATAAGTTACTGGTGCGTACCCGGCCCACGTTAGTTACCGCTCCCGGGTCGGGCCATTTTTTCATAAAGTAGGAATTGGCCAATTCCATATCGGTCACAATTTTAGATTTGGCCGGCAGCTTTTGCGCCTGTACGCCCTTAAAAGGAGCCACCAGCATCAAACCGGCTATCATGATAGACGAACTTAGTTTAACTTTCAACATAAAGTGTGTTTAATTAACAGTTTGTTTGTAATGCATACTTCGAAAGCGTCGCAATTAAGAGTTTCTGTATTAGAACCCGGTTAGCTTACGCGGTACAGTTCAAGGTAATAGATGAACGAATTACTTTTTTAGTAGATATTTATTCAGCAAAAAGCCTTTGCTGTTGCGAATCCCTTCGGCAACTAATTGTGCGTTAAGTTTGGCGCCATCCATGCTGGTATGCGTATGGTCGGTGGTGGTAAAGTAGGCTGTTTTTACTTTTTCTTCGCCTTCTTTATCATACACGTCCGACACCAACTGGTTTAGTTCAATAAAAGTAGCGCCGGCTTGTTTAGCCGCCTGGCTTGCCCACAACACATAATCATTAGTGTTGCGGTTTACCTTGCCATCTTTCCAGCTGTTGCGCGGAATAAGTGAGCAAACCGCTACGCTTGCACCTTTAGCTTTAGCCTCTCCAATCATTTTGCGCAAGTACCAGCCGTAGCTATGTATCACTTCCTGCTGTTTAGTAAGCGGGTTGTACAAATCCTGTTGCTCGTCGCCGTTGCTTTTGATAGTGCCGCGAGCACGCGAGGTATCTACCAACGGGCTTGAGTCGTTATGACCAAATTGCATAATCACATAATCGCCGGGTTTAATTTTGGCAACTACCTGGTCCCACAAACCTTTGGTTTGAAAAGTACGGCTGCTGGTACCGCCCAAGGCATCGTTTTCAACCGTGATGCGGGTGGTATCAAAGTAATTACTTAAATAGCTACCCCAGCCCCACAAACCGCCATCACCTTTGCCTTTACCATTTTTTACGGTCGAATCGCCTACCAGGTATAATACCGGTTTAGGCTTTTGCACAAAAGAAAATAATATATCGGCTGCTCCAACCAGTAACAGTGCGGTAAGTAAAGTTTTGATATTTTGAGATAGTTTCATCTTATTTTTTGAGATATTTATTTAGTGCGATAGATGGATTAGCCTTGATACCCGCCACTACCGACTCGGCATTTACGGTAGCGCCCATTTTATTAGGATGCGTATGGTCGCCGGGGAAAAACTTTTTAACCGAATCGGCACCCCAGTTATCGTATTTATCTGCCGTAATACCGTTTAAATTGATAAAGGCCACTTTTTCCTGGTCGGCTACTTCTTTAGCCCATTTGCCGTAATCGTTATCGGCACGTAATACTTTGCCGTCTTTAAACTGGTTTCGCGGAATCATAGACAGCACAATAGGCGTTGCCCCTTTGGCTTTGGTTTCGCGGATAAATTTGCGCAGGTACCAGCCGTAAGTGTGCACGGTTTCTTTAGTGCCGTTAGGCCAGGTTAAATCTACGGTTTCTTCCCCGGTACCTTTTAACACGCCGCGATAGCCCGCCTTATTGGTATCAGGCTTGCTGCCCTCGTTGTGGCCAAACTGCATCAGCACATAATCGCCGGGGCGCAGCATGGAATCTACCCGATGCCAGCGGTTTTCTTTGATAAAAGTACGGGTACTGCGGCCGGCCATAGCCTGGTTATTAATACTGATTTTGCTTAAATCAAAATAGTCGGGCAAAATAGATCCCCAGCCCCACTGTACCTTATCAGCGTTATGCACGGTAGAGTCGCCGATGAGGTAAATAACCGGCTTGGCAGGCTGCTTAAAGGCCAAGCCTGCAATTAAGGCAATGCCTATTAAACCTGCGAACTTAAAAATCTTCTTCATTTAAAAATGGTTGGTATGATTAGGAGTGACAAATGACTATATAGTTTAAAAGTTATTTACTCACTTGCAAAGTAATGGATGCCTCGGGCAAACCCGCTACACTGGCTTTGAGTGTTGTGCTACCTGTACCTTCACCTGCTTTCATTATAGCTATGCAGCTACCGCGATACGCCTTGCGCTCAGAGGCTTGGCAAGGCTCATGACTGATGATGTTGCCATTATCAACAGCCTGTATAAAACCGGCACCGCTAATGGTAAATTTTACCAGGTTATCGGCGTTGGGGCAGACGTTGCCATTAGCATCAAGCAGCGTGGCTTTCACAATGGCAACGTCATCCCAATTGTTGGTTAAGGTGTGCTGACTGGTAGCTAACACCAATTTTGCCGGTACACCAGCCGTTTTAAATTCTTCGATGGCAACCTCTTGGCCTTTGTTGCGTCCAACAGCTTTGATGGTTCCTTTTTCAAAAGCCAGGTCCCACTCGCGTGGAGAATCATTGGCGGGTTTGGCCTTTACGCCTTGCGATTTACCGTTTAAAAATAACTCTATCTCATCGCAATTACTGTACACCTGAACTTTGGATTCACTATAAGAGCTCATGTCTTCGGGAGTCCAATCGGCCACCCAGTTACCGGCTCCAGCATTGCCCGATTTCCGTACCATATGCACTACCGGTTTATCGCTCCACCAGCTTTGGCGTTGCAGGCTTTGCTGTTTCCAGTTGCCGGCCCGGTCAAACAAGCCTTGGTTATTGGTGGTTTCGGGCCAGTCGGCCTCGCCCAGGTAATCAAATCCTGTCCATAAAAACTGCCCGGCCATGTAGGGTTTATCGCGCAGGGCCAGCCACATGTTTAACACGTGGGTATTTTCGGTGCCGATTACTTTCCAGTTAGGATGCGCCTCGTGAGCGGCAATCAGTTCGTTTTCGCGGTAGTTTTGACCCACTACATCCATCATATCGGCAAAGCCATTGGCATAAACGCCCGAAACGTTAGGACGGAAGAGTGCCATAGTAACCGGACGGCCCGGGTCGAGCTGATGAATCAGGTTTTGCTGGTCGCGATATTTTTTAAATCCGGCCGAATCTTTCAGGCTATCATGAATTTCGTTACCAACGCTGTAGATAACAATAGATGGGTGATTACGGTCGCGCATCACCATATCGCGGGTATCACGCTCCCACCATTGGGTAAAGTTGAGGTTGTAGCCTTTTTCGCCGTTATTTTTGGCGGCTGTCCAGGTATCAAAAGTTTCGTCCATCACCAAAAATCCCATGCGGTCGCATAAGTCTAAAAACTCGGGCGCTACCGGGTTGTGCGATGTACGGATACCGTTTACGCCTACCTCTTTTAATTGCTTAAAACGCTGCTCCCAGATACCTAAAGGCACGGCTGCACCAACAGCGCCGCCATCATGGTGCAGGCAAACCCCTTTAATTTTGATGTTTTTACCATTGAGCCAGAAGCCGGTAGCGGCCTCAAATTTAGCCTCACGGATACCAAACGATGTTCTAACCTCATCAACCACTTTATTGCCTTGCATAATACGGGTAAGGGCAGTATATAAAACAGGCTTATCAAGGTTCCATAACTGAGGGTTGCTTACTTGTGCATCAAAACTATAATCGGCAGTTTGCCCGGCTGCCACCTTTTTTACGCCACCGGCAGCACTAACTGTTTTGCCCGATGCGTCCGTAATAGTAGTAGCTACTTTATACTCGCCGCCCGTTTTAGTGCTGTTTACTATTTGAGCTTGTATTTTAACGGTGGCATTTTGAGCGTTGGCTACCGGAGTTTTGATGTAAACACTCCAGGGCGTAAAATGAACAGGGCTGGTGCCCACTAAACGAACATGCCTGTAAATACCCGCCCCGGTGTAATAGCGCGATGCCGGCTGGTTACTGTTATCGGCCTTAACGGCAATGGTATTAGGCTTGTCGTAATAAATATAAGGTGTTAAATCGTAAATAAAGCTGATGTAGCCATAAGGCCTTTTGCCCAGGTAGTGGCCGTTAATCCAAACCTCGCTGTAAGCCATTGCCCCGTCAAACTCTACCGAAACCTGTTTGCCTGTAAAATCTTTACCCAAAGTAAATTGCTTACGATACCAGCCAATACCGGCCGGCACATACCCTCCGCCCCGGCCGGTGGAATTATTTTGGTCATACGGCCCTTCAATACTCCAGTCGTGCGGTACACTTAGTTTGCGCCAGGATTTATCATTATAAGCAGCTTTATCAGCTCCGGTGGCATCCCCTTTGTAAAACAGCCAGTTGTCATCAAAAGAATTAATAATGCGCCCGGCCGGTTGTGCGCTAACCAAGGTAGCGAAACATAATAAAGAAAGGATAAGCAATAAAAGTGAGCGCTTCATGAACTTTGAATTAAAGCTGGCTATGTAATATTTATAAACTCTGACCGGTAATCAATTATTCTGCTTTTGCAGATTTTGCCACCTCGACGGCATAAATTTCATCCCTGCCTTCAAAATTAGCGCGGAAAATCACCCACTTTTCATCAGGCGAAAAATGTACGTTAGGTTCCTGTTTATAGTAATGACTTTTCATGTTTACCAGCTTTTCCGATTTAAAGCGGTCGCCTTCAGGCCAGAAAAGGTAAATCCACATACCATCGGGTGCTTTAGCTACCTGGCCGGGGTCGCCGCCGTCGCCGCAAAACAGCTTTTCGTCGGCGGTTACGTTAAAGTGTATCGACCATTCGTTGCGGTCCATCTGGTAAACTTTTTCCTTACCGGTTTGCATGTCATAACCAGCCAGGTAAAAGGTTTGCCCTTTTGGCTTTTGTAAATCAAACCATTCGGTATTACCCCGCGGCGACCAAAACTCGTGGCCTGCAATTTCCATAGGCATGGTGCGTTTATGCAACAAGGTTGATTTATTGGTTTTGATGTTGTAATTCCATATCCGGTCCACCTTTTCCCATGGCCCCTCGTGGCAGTAAGAAAGAATGTTAGGGTCGGTAGGCGAAAACAGCAGGTGGTTAGTCCACTCGTTTTCGCGGTTTACTTCTTTCAGTTCTTTAGTTTGGGTATTCAGCACATACAACACATGCTCGATGTGTGCATTGTAGATACGCTGAAAATAGTCTTTCTTTTCGGGGTATTGTTGATAAATCTCGCGCTCCTGGTCGCCTACGGCTTTAACGCAGGCCATGTAAGTACCATCGGCATTTACCGTACCTACCCGGCCTTTAAACGCAGGGTCGAACGCATAAATAAAACGTTCTTTGCGGGTATCTACATTGGCTGCATAAATACTATCGCCGCACTGGTAATACGCTTCGCGGGTTTTAGGGCACACCATTTCGCCGCTTACTTTGGCGCGGTTGGTGAGTTGCGCAACCGCCTTGGTTTTTAAATTAATAGTGAACAACTGCCTGCCCCTCGGCGTACTTCCTGAAAATACCATTAAATCGCCCTCAGTACCAAGTTGCGGCACAAAGCAGTTATTGTTAAAATAAAAGCTGGTATTGCCGCCCGGCCGGTTCACTAAGCGCATCA
>CAJYSL010000460.1 GCA_913777515.1 uncultured Mucilaginibacter sp. | reverse complement strand
CTGTTAAATTAAAGTAGCACATCACTAAAGTGACCAATGGCAGTACATACAGCACTTGGGCCAATTGCTGCAATACACTTGCAATAACAGTAAATACCGGCGAACTGCTAACTTGGCCGTGCGTTAGCACACTAATTACGCTTACAATGATGGTAGGGATAGAAAAAACCATGTAGGCCACGTACATAATCAGCAGCATAACAAACAGTGCCCCAAACGTGCTCCACCAATTATCGTTGATAAGCTTAAAACTACGATTAAAAGCATACCCAAAACTTCCATTTTCCACTACCATAATAGGGAAAATCAAGCCAAAAATAGGATAAACGTAAATTCCCGGAACGAGGCAAAGCACAGTTGCAATTAAAAGTAGTGGCGAGAGCACGATGATGCCCAGCAAAACGCGTAAAAAATAATATTTAACGTATCCCCAAACTTCCTCTGTGGTAGGGGGAATATTGCCTTTTTGCTTATACAAGGCCATGTAGCTGATTACCGTTGTACTCATCAGCGCGTAACTAATCAAGATGAAAAGCATACTCAAAAGGTATTCTATTCCAAAGCGGTCGGCCATGGTGTCGAAGGTTTGATACTTATTTTCAAAAATACGTTTTTGCAGGTCCAGTACCTTAAGCTGCTGTAGTGTATAAGTAGCTGCGGTGGCTAAAATAAACAGGCCGCAAAAGGTAAATACTATCTTAAATAATGGCTTAAAATTCTGGCGGATAAAGGTAAAGCTGTCGCTGATTACTTCGCCAAAATCACGGGTTTTGGCCAGCTCAATCTTCGGTTGTTGCATGTAGAGTTTTATTGTTAAATAATTGATTAGGGTAGATAACGACGTACCAGACAATGAAAGCGAGTGACGAGCTTAAGATAAGCAGGCTCAGCCACATCGGCATTTCGGTATGCCGGGTAACAAAACTTTCAAAAAAGGCAGCTACGATAAAAATAGGCACCAGGCCAATCACGATCTTCATACCATCCTTGGCGCCACGTTTAAATGAGGTTAACCGGTTATACGTACCCGGAAAAAGCAGACTGTTGCCCAATACCAACCCGGCACCACCGGCAATAATGATAGATGATATCTCGAGCGTGCCGTGTATCCAGATTACTAAAATAGATTGCCAGCCCAATCCTTTACTAAAAAAGAAATACTCAAACGACCCCAGCATCACCCCATTCCTGAACAGGTAAAAAACAGTACCAACCGACCCGAAAACACCGGCGATAAACGTAACGAAGGATACAAAAATGTTGTTGCTGCCAATAGCAAAGAACATCAAAAACTCGTTCTGAGATTTATATACACCAAAAGGGTCGCCTTTGGCAATGTTCTCATTGGTCATGTTTACATAGTCCGGGCCAAGTATAATCTGTAAAAAGTTATTGTCGTACTTAGCTGATAGCACACCGACCATGCAAAACAGTACAAAAAATAGAAATGAATATAATAGAGGCCGCTGATAGGTTTTAAATAGCAATGGCAGCTCGTATAACCAAAACAGCTTAAAGCGATTGCTTTTTACCTTTTTGTTTTTGTAAATAGATTGATGCAGTGTAGCTGCCAGTCCGTTAAGATAAGCCGTGGTT
Organism: uncultured Mucilaginibacter sp.; assembly: GCA_913777515.1. Classification (GTDB taxonomy): domain Bacteria; phylum Bacteroidota; class Bacteroidia; order Sphingobacteriales; family Sphingobacteriaceae; genus Mucilaginibacter. The sequence continues at coordinate 3,680 of CAJYSL010000460.1, read as the reverse complement.
TTTGATTTGGGGTAGAAGGTTTTGGCATAGGCCAAATCATCCGTTATTTGTATAAAGCGGTCGGCCAGTTCATCGGGCGTACCTTTGACACCTGCTTCAAAGCTTTTCCATTTGGCTGAGTTTTGTTTAACAAATAGGGGTTCGCGCATGGCTTAGGTGAATTATAAAAACCGGCTTAAAATAACGAGAAAAATAATAGCTTTCAATTATATAAACCAATTTGAATAATATATTTGTTAGCATGCAAACCGTAACCATACACACCTCCCAAAATATTGATATTGATTATGAAGTAGCCGACTTAGGTGACCGTATACTGGCCGGATTGGTTGATATCGGTTTGTTTTCATTGCTGATGATTTTGTGCGTTATTTTGGCTATAATGACTAACGGATACCGTGGTTTTAGTGAAACTATGTTGATTACAGCACTGATAATTTACGTGTGCATGTATGTCTTTTACGACCTGATTTGCGAAATATTTATGAACGGGCAAAGCATAGGTAAGCGGGTGCGTAAAATTAAAGTAATTAGCTTAGATGGTGCACAGCCAACAGTAGGACAGTACTTGCTGCGTTGGTTATTCCGTATTGTTGATTTTACTTTAACTTCCAGTCTTTGCGGCATCATCTGCATAGCGGTATCTGATAAAAAACAGCGTTTGGGCGATATGGTAGCAGGTACAACGCTAATTAAAACACAGCCGCGTACACAAAAAGATAATATTGCTTTCGTACCTGTCGAATCTGATTATGAGCCATTGTATGCCGAAGCTGCACAATTAAATGATAGTGATATAGAGCTGGTGCACGAAGTAATACAAACTTACCGGCAAACGGGAAACACCGTTGTTGTCTTTAATATGGGGAAAAAAATTTCGGAATATTTAAAAGTGAGTCCTAAGCCTGAAATGGATAGTTTGCAGTTTTTACAAACCATAATCAAAGACTATAATTACTTAGCATCGCGCGAAGAAACCGTTTGATGGTTTAATGTGTCATTTTAATAACGTAACTAACCAGGATAATTAAACCGGTAGCAACAGCCAGCGGGGTTTTAATCCATTGTTTTTTATCAAAATGATACCGGCGGTCTAAAAAATGAATAAGCATAAGTATCATTAGCGGAATAGCAGCCGGGTAAAAATGGAGACTTTCTTTTAGATTTCCTTTCAAAAGCATAATTACCGAGCGTTGAAATCCGCAGCCGGGACAGTCAATACCTGTTATATATTTAAAAGGGCATGGCAGTAAATGTTTTTGCAACCAGTTTACTAATGCCAACTGACTGCAAAAACAAAAGATTGCGTAACGCATAAATAATTATTTATACCTGCGGAGGCGTCCTGTTATCAAACGGATCTCTGTAGTTGTTGTCGTTAAAGCTGTTAGCCATACCAGCCGGGCCTATGTATCTGTAGTTTCCAAAACCCAAGAGTGGAAAAAATATGAACGGCAAGAACAACAAGCCGATTGTAAAGCCTTCATTTTGTCCGAAACTTTTGCTCAATAGGTTATACATCCATACGGCGAATATTAAGTTAACGCAAGGTATCAGTAACAAAATAATCCACCACACTGGCTTACCAACAATTTCCAGCAATACAATGATGTTATAAATAGGTATTATAGCTGCCCATCCCGGTTTGCCGGCTTTTACAAAAATTTTCCAGAAACCTGCAATTACAAATATCGATAGTGCAAAAGCAAAGATTGAAAACACGCCTGAGATCGGACCCGAGGCAGAAGAAGAATAGCTGTCGTAATTTTCCATGTTGTGTTAAAGTGTTGATTTGACCGTTAAGGTATTTATATAATTTAACATAACCAATAGCTTTGAGCCGTTTACTATATGTAAATTTGTAAGGCATGCAAAGAGAGCAGATTTCGGTATTCGACATTTTTAAAATTGGTATTGGTCCGTCAAGTTCGCACACGTTGGGGCCGTGGCGGGCAGCACAACAATTTGTACAAGCGTTACAGCAGCAAGATGTGCTGGGCAGCGTTGTGCAGGTTAAAATATTACTTTACGGCTCGCTGGCTAAAACCGGCAAGGGGCACGGTACCGATATTGCCATATTATTGGGTTTGTGCGGGCACGACCCGGTTACCTTTGCGGTAGACCAGTTGGACGCTACTATTGCAGACATACACCGCCTGCATCAATTAAAATTAGGCGGCAGCCATGAAGTCAGTTTTTTTGCGGATGATGACTTACTTTTCCTTTTCGACCAAAGCCTGCCTTACCATCCCAATGCCGTAACGTTTCAGGCGTTTTTAAGCACCGGTAAAGCCATATCCGAAACTTACTACTCCATAGGTGGAGGTTTCGTGGTAAAAGAGGGTGGCAACAGCAATGCATTAACCGAGGTTGATTTACCCTTCCCAATTGATACGGCTGACGAATTGTTGCACTGGTGTCGTAAAACCGGTTTGAAAATTTCTGAGGTGGTGATGGAAAACGAGCAGGCCTGGCGCCCCGAGGCCAGTACCAGAGATGGTGTGCTGCAGATATTCCGAATTATCAAAGAGTGTATTTATAGGGGCTGTCATACCAAGGGTTGTTTGCCCGGCGGCTTAAACGTAGCTCGCCGTGCTGCGGGGCTCAACAAAAAACTGATTGGCGACCGCAGCTATTCGAATTTTGATGAATGGTTAGAGGCTATCAGGCAAACCGGTAACGGTTTCCAGAATATCCTGGATTGGGTAAGCTGCTTTGCTTTAGCGGTTAACGAAGAGAATGCCTCCTTCGGCCGGGTAGTTACGGCGCCTACCAACGGTGCCGCAGGGGTTATACCAGCAGTACTGATGTATTATATTGTTTTTTGTGATGGATATACCGAGGAGCGTATACTCCAGTTTTTACTGACTGCCTCAGAGATTGGTAGTATATTTAAAAAGGGAGCTACTATTTCGGCTGCCATGGGCGGTTGCCAGGCTGAGATTGGAGTATCGTCAGCAATGGCGGCTGCGGCGCTTACCGAATGTCTGGGCGGCTCGCAACGTCAGGTACTCATGGCTGCCGAAATTGCCATGGAACACCACCTGGGCCTGACCTGCGACCCGATAGGCGGGTTAGTACAAGTGCCTTGTATTGAGCGCAACACCATGGGGGCCATTAAAGCCATCACCGCTTCACAACTGGCACTGCAAACCAACCCTGATAATGCCAAGGTTAGCCTGGATGCCGTGGTAAAAACTATGTGGCAAACCGCATTGGACATGAACTCTAAGTATAAAGAAACCTCAGACGGCGGACTGGCTATCAATATTCCGATTAGTTTGCCGGAGTGTTAACCCTGGGCACGCTATAATCACAATGCATAGCATCCAAAATGCTATGCATTGGGTAAGCAAATTAATCCGGCAATAAAGGAAGGTTAATCGTTTTAATCTACAGAGACCGTAAGGCCTTCCTGCTGCAATATCTTGCGGTATACCTCCATCTCGGTGAAAGAGCCTTCTAAAACGGCACATTTGCCTTCGTTATGTACTTTCCAGGCAATTTTTTCGGCTTGCGATTCGGAGTAGTCCAGGTATTTCATCATGCAGTAGATGACATGCTCAAAGGTGTTCACATCGTCGTTCCACAAAATCAGGCGATGCATCTCTTTTAAACTCGCTAATATTTCTTCAAGCGTTAGCGTTTCTTCCTGTACTTCAGTTGGCATAATAGTAAGT
>CAJYSL010000459.1 GCA_913777515.1 uncultured Mucilaginibacter sp. | reverse complement strand
GTGAAATTTTAAAAGACAGTTATGAAGAAGTTTACCATACTTTCGATAACCTCCATATGTATCGCGCTGATGATGAGTTGCGATAAGGGGTTTCGCGAACTCAACATCAACCCCAATAATCCCACATCGCTCGACGCTTCGTTTCTATTTACCAATGCAGAATATTCAAACTATAATTCGCTGTTTGAGTTTGAACCTACCATTGTACAACAGTTTGTGAATCCGTTTGGCGGTATAACCTCAGCCTTTAACTTTAACGTGCTGAATCAAACTTATACCTCCGCCCGCTGGAACAACACCTATAACGGCTCGGTAAAACTTATTGCGCAGGTGATAAGCCAGACCAAAGATGTGCCTGCACGGTCAAACTTATACAACGAAGCCCGCATCTGGCGTGCTTACCAGTTTATGACGCTGGTTGATACCTACGGTGATGTACCTTACAGCGAAGCCGGACAAGCGTACCTGACGGGAGTTACTACGCCTAAATACGACAAGCAGCAGGATATTTATGCTGACATCGTTAAAGAACTCACACAGGCTTCGGCCGCACTCGACCCGTCTAAGGATATTGTGACCGCTGATCTCTTTTATGCCGGGAACGTTGCCCAATGGAAAAAGTTAGGTTACTCGCTGCTACTGCGTGCAGGCATGCGTTATTCTAAGGTCGACCAATCCAAAGCCCAAACTATTGTGAGTGCCGCGGTAGCGGGTGGTGTAATGCAATCGAACAGTGATAACTGCCTGATTAAATATACGCAGCAATATCCTAATGTGGTAAGCACCGGGGTTTCGGTATTAACCAATACCTATTACCTGGCCGAGCCTTTTGTAACGCAATTAAAATCGACCAAAGACCCGCGGCTCAAGTATTTTTCGGCCAAATACGCTGACCCAGGCAAGGCGCCGAGCTTAGTAGGCGACACGACGACCGCCAACCAGTTTGGTCTGCCTGTGGGGTACGATTCGGGAACCTTGCCCACTGCACCGGGTTATCGGGGTTCGGTTGGTGCCGGCTTTAATTACTCGCAGGTAAATTATGCTATAATTGCCAAGGTGACCACACCACAATTTTTTGTAACGTACGCACAAACTCAATTGTTACTGGCCGAAGCTGCCTACCGCGGATGGATTAGCGGTACACCGGCCTCAACCTATTACAATGCAGGTGTGAGGGCGGCATTAGACCAGGTGGTGGCTTATGATGCCAGCGCAGTGATACCGGCAAACACTCAAACCGTTTATTTAAACACGCCGGGCGTAGCTTATAATGATGCCAATGCGCTGCAACTCATCAACACCCAATATTGGATAAACTCGTTCATGAACGGACCTGAAGCCTGGGCCAATTTCAGGCGGTCGGGTTTCCCGGCGCTTACGCCAAACCGTTATCCGGCTAAGCAAATTAAAGGAGATTTTGTGCGCCGGTTTAGTTACCCGCAAACAGAAGCATCGGTTAATGCTGATAATTACCGGGCGGCTGTAGCCAGCATTGGCGGCAGCGACGATTTAGATACCCGCATTTTTTGGGATAAATAAGCCTGCTTGAACAAAAGTGTAAGCTTATTGCATGTCATTACCATAAATGCGTAACGGCGCTATGTAGCTTTGAAAAATCAAGCATCCATTATTAAGATAATGCTTGCCCGTGAAACCGCCTCCAACCAAAGGTGGTTTCACGGCACTTTAAATACTTAAACCAAAAACCTATGATTGGCATAAAAAATAAAAAGAGTCTTTTGCTGGGCGTTGCATTTTCTTTGAGCTGCGTGCTCAATATCAGTTATGCGCAAACCGGCAATACTACAGTCAAAGCAACTTCACGAATTATTGAGGACGGCGGTACCGGAAAATATAAAGCGGTAATGCTACAGGAAGCGTCTTTGCCTACCCATACCGTTTTCAGGCCGGCAGATTTAAAATCGTTTGGTGGCAGCAACAAGCTGCCTGTAATTGCTTGGGGTAACGGTGCCTGCGCCAACTCGCCTTGGGAGCACGTCAACTTTTTATCGGAGGTGGCCTCTCATGGCTTTTTAGTAGTGGCCATTGGCCCTATGCCGCAGGAGGGAGAGCGCGGCGGCGGCAGGTCTGCCTCATCGCAGATGAAAGATGCTATTGACTGGGCCATTGCGCAAAACAGCGATAAAAGCAGTCCTTTGTATAAAAAAGTTGATGTGAGTAAAATTGCCGTAAGCGGTATGTCTTGCGGTGGTTTGCAAACTTTAGAAAACGCCACCGACCCACGGGTAACCACCACAGTAGTGTGCAACAGCGGTATATTCATCAATCCGGGTATGGGCATGCTTGGTATGCCTGCGTTAACTAAAGACCAGTTAGCCAAGCTGCATACACCCACGCTTTATTTGTTAGGCGGCGAAAAAGATATTGCCTACAAAAACGGCATGGACGATTACCGTCAAATAAATCACGTACCCGTGTTTGTGGCCAATATGGATGTGGGCCATGGCGGTACATATGGCAAGCCGCACGGCGGCGAGTTTGCCCGCGTAGCTACAGCTTGGTACAAATGGCAGCTTAAAGGCGATAAGCAAGCCGGGCAATTATTTACCGGTAACCCGCCGGGGCTGGCCAAAGACACGCAGTGGACGGTTGAGAAAAAGAATATGAAGTAATCTTTTATCGACAAGCCAAATCTGTTTACCAATAACCTCATTATAAATCTAAATACTGATAAGATGTATCATAAATTATTTTCTGTTAGCCTGGCTGCTGCCCTTTGCTGCGGCGCCGGGCAGTTAACGGCACAAACCAACGTTACCGATGATTTTAAACCTTCTGCACTTAACCAACCTGGTCAGGAGTATCCGCAGGTAAACTCGCAGGGATATGCCCGGTTCCGTATCAAGGCGCCTCAGGCCGACAGTGTTAAAGTGAGCCTGGGCCTGGGTGGGCGCGGCGGCACCCGGTTAACCAAAGGAGCCGATGGTTATTTTACCGGAACCACCGAAGGGCCGATGGACGAAGGTTTTCACTATTATCACTTAACGGTTGACGGAGGTACGTTTAACGACCCTGGAACGCTAAATTATTACGGGTCTACCCGTTGGGAAAGCGGTATCGAAATACCCGCCCGCGACCAGGATTTTTATGCACTTAAAAATGTGCCTCACGGTCATGTGCAGCAAATTTTGTTTCCGTCGGCCAGCACGGGCACCTCGCGCCGGGCATACGTGTATACTCCGCCGGGTTACGAAAAAGAAAAATCAAAAAAATACCCGGTACTTTATTTACAGCACGGCTGGGGAGAGGATGAAACGGCCTGGAGCAACCAGGGGCGTGCCAACCTGATTATGGATAACCTTATTGCCGAAGGTAAAACCAAACCGTTTATTATCGTGATGACTTACGGTATGACCAACGAAGTCAAATTCGGCGGTCTGCGCAATTTTAAGGTAGATAACTTCCAGACGGTCTTAACCGACGAACTGGTTCCTTACGTAGATGCCAACTTCCGTACCGTGGCCGACAGGGGTCACCGCGCAATGGGTGGCTTGTCTATGGGCGGCATGGAAACGCACGCCATTACCCTGAATAAACCTGAAACCTTTGGTTATTACGCCTTGCTGAGCGGCGGCTTGTATACACCCGAAGAAATGGCAGGTAAAGCCAAACCGATGCTGGTATTTATGAGTTGCGGTAGCCGCGAGCGGCCGGATGGTGTTAGAACCGCTGCCACGAACTTGAAAAACGCAGGTTACAATTCGGTTTCTTACGTATCAGAAAATACCGGGCACGAGTTTCAAACCTGGCGCCGTAGTTTGCACGAGTTAGCACCGATGCTTTTTACTAAATAATCAATTGCCTCACATCAGCCAATCTATCAACCTGTCATCCATGAAAGTTAAATACAGTGTAGTCTGCTTTGTCACTGCTGCTTTAAGTTTTGGCGGATTATGCCATGCGCAAACCGGTACCGAAAGCGCTGCTTCGGATTTTAAACCTGCAAGCACTAATCAGCAGGGGAGGATGTACCCGCAGGTAAATAGCCAGCGAATGGTGAAAGCCGGTATCATGGCACCGCAGGCTAATAAGGTACAATTGGATTTGGGCGGCAAAAAGTATGATTTGGTTAAAGATGATAAAGGCTTATGGACAGGCGACTCGGGGCCGCAGGATGAGGGCTTTCATTACTATCAGATTATAGTTGATGGTGCCGCCGTGCCCGACCCTAATAGCCGATACTTTTATGGTGCCGGCCGATGGGGTAGTGGTATCGAAGTGCCGGCCCACGACCAGGATTTTTATGCGTTAAAAAATGTTCCTCATGGATTGGTGAGCGAGAATCTTTATTTTTCTAAATTGACCCAGGCATGGCGGCGCTGTTTTGTTTACACGCCGCCATCTTATACCGCTAACTCTACTACCCGCTACCCTGTACTTTACCTGCAGCATGGCAGCGGCGAAGACGAAACCGGCTGGGTGGCACAGGGCCATGCAAACCTGATACTGGACAACTTAATCAGCGATAAAAAAGCGTCTGAAATGATTATTGTGATGGATAATGGCTATGCCTTTAAGCCTAACACCAGCACTGCCATTGTGAACAACCAGCCACCGGCGCCCGTTTTTGAGGAGGTAATGATTCAGGAAATCATCCCGATGATAGATGCTAAGTTTAGAACCCGGGCCGACCGCGACCACCGGGCTATTGCCGGGCTATCCATGGGGGCCAATCAAACCATGCGCATCATCATGAACCATCTCGACACCTTTTCGGCCATCGGCGGCTTTAGCGGTACGCCCAATTATCCAAACGGTGACAAGCTCGACCCTGCCGTGTTTCTAGATGGAAAGTTCAAAAACGGGGCTGACATTAACCGTAAGCTTAAAGTGTTATGGTTAAGCCTGGGTACCAAAGAGCCTAAGCCGTTCCCGGCATCAGTTGGGGCGTTTAAGCAGATGCTTGATGAGCAGAAGATAAAATATGTATACGCCGAATCGCCCGAAACGGGGCACGAATGGCAAAGCTGGCGCCGTGCACTGCATGGTTATTTACCGCTGCTGTTTAAAAACTGATGGTACTTACGAAGATTGTTGAGCCATAGCTTGCTGCAAACCGTTTACGGCGCAGATAAACGAAGAATGCACAAACGTTTGCGGGAAATTACCCAGCATGGTATGGCTTTTTACATCCATTTCTTCGCTAAAGTAACCCAAATCGTTGGCGCAGCCTTGCACCGCTTTCAATATCGCTTCCGATTTAGTTAGCTTACCTGCCAGGGCATAATAATGCGCCATCCAGCAACTGGCGGCTAAAAACACACCTTCCTGTTTCGAATCAAACTCTAATAAATGTCGGCGGTATAAATTCCCATCAGCATATCGTTCTTCAATGGCCGCAATAGTTTTTACCATGACAGGGTTATCAGCTTTAACAAAATCAAAGGGTACAAATAGCGAGCAGGCAATATCAACGTCTTCCGAACCTGCGTGTACGGCATAAGCGCCATCAGCCGTCAGGCAATTGGCATTAATAAAATCGCGAATCAGCTTAGCATTGTACAGCCAGCGTTCTGCTGTTTCCTTACTGGGTTGGTATTGCGCCATCACCTCCAATGCACGTGCCGCCAGGGCTTTGCTAGAGGTATAGTGCTGTACCTGCTCTTCTTCCCAGATGCCGTTATCTTTTCGTTCCCAGTTTTTACAAATGTAGTCGGCAATGGACTCTACAATGTCCCATTCCAGTTTTTCGTTCATCTTGCCGTAAATAGCACCGCAGGCCAGCAATATGCTCGACTCGGCATCCAACTGAAACTGGTCGGCAGCCGTATTACCGGCCAGCAGCGGGCGGCTGTTGCGGTATCCTTGTAGCAGCAGTTCGCGCGCTTTCGTTTTGATAGACTGATCGATACCGTAAAAGCAGGATACGTGCGTTTGCTTATTTTTGTGCATGGCCCCTGCAATGAACGATAAAAAATTACGCTCCACTTTGCCATCCGTTTTGAGGTTAACTAATGAGGACGTAACCAGCGCAGCATCGCGCATCCAAACATAACGGTAATCGTAATTGCGTTTGCCGCCAATTACCTCGGGTAAACCAAGCGTAGGGGCGGCTATAATACCGCCGGTAGGTTCGTAAACTAATTGCTGCAAGGCCCGCAACGAGTTGCAAACCTCTTTCTCAAACAAGCCTTTATAGTCGATATGCTTTTCAATTTCCTGCCAGGCCTGTAAGGTAGACTGTAGCGCAGTATCGATAGTGTCTTTATCGAATTGCTCACTGTCAACAAGTGCTGCCCAGCCTTCTTCGCCTTTGGGGATGGTGTAAGTAATAATATCTCCATCAACATGCAAAGGGTGTGAGCAATGCAGCCATTGATTGGTGCCCGTAAGCTCCACACAAAAATCATTACGCTGCCGTAGTTGAATAGCTGTCAAGCCATAGTCGCCCCGAATGCGGACTTGACCCAACAATGGCGTTGGGGCAGCAGCCGTTATCCGGCAAATGCCTTTAAACGGAGTGCCCAGCGGCATAAAGTCGGTTAAGGTAAACGGTGTGCCGTTTACATCAAAGTGGGTATGTAATACGCTGCTTCGGTCAGAAAACTCTCTACTAATAAACTGTTTGGATTCAGTTTGAATATCCCAAAAGCCGCCTTGCTCTTCATCAATTAATGAGGAAAAAATAGCCGGTTCATCAAACGCCTGGGGGCAGTACCAGGAGAGGGTACCATCTTTATCGAGCAGTGCACATGTGTGGCGGTCACTGATTAAGCCCAGCGATGCAATATCGGGTTGTTTCATAGCAGCAGATAAGTATATATCCTAACAGGCATAACCTGTTAGGATAAGTAAGAGCAATA
>CAJYSL010000458.1 GCA_913777515.1 uncultured Mucilaginibacter sp. | reverse complement strand
AATTGCTGCCAAGCTACATGGTGCCACTCACCATCGTGGTGATGGAAAAAATGCCGCGTCTGCCCAGCGGTAAAATTGACCGCAAATCATTACCCGTGCCCGAAATGCTGCAAAATATGCAGGCAGCAGAGCATGTAGAACTTGACCCTAATGCGCCTATTGCCGACCGGGTGATTGTTGGTCTGAAACAATTGTTTCCGGGCAGGGAAATCACGCCCGACCTCGACTTTTTTAACGACCTGGGTGGTCACTCTTTACTGGCGGCTACCTTTACCTCGTGGTTGCGCCGTGAGGCCAAAGTGCCGCACGCAGCGCTCAAGGATATTTATACTAATCGTCCTATCAGCAAACTAATTGATGTTTGGGAACAGGCCGGTAAAAAAACCGAGCAGCAACAGCCCAAGCGCCCCTTTGCAGCAATACCGCCATTGCGTTACTTTTTTTGCGGCTTAGCGCAGGGATTAGCTTTACTGCTTATTTACGGACTGTTTGCCATACAGATATTTCTGCCTTACCTGGGTTACTACTACATCGTAGCCCGGACAGAATCCGGCCGCGATGACCGGGGTATCGCTTTGGCTACGGCGTTGCTGATGTACTGTTTAGTGCCTCCACTGCTATCCCTGTTTTGCGTGGCCGTTAAATGGCTGGTATTGGGCAAGGCTAAAGAGGGTACTTTTCCACTTTGGGGTACTTACTATTTCAGATACTGGTTTGTAGATACTTTGCTCCGGTTGGTGCCTACCCAGTTTATGAATGGCACCCCGTTGTACCCTTATTTTTTGCGTTCGCTGGGGATGAAGGTAGCCAACAACGCGCAACTCAGTTCGATAAGCGTTGGTGCCTGGGATTTGGTAGAGATTGGTGCAGATGCCAGCCTGAGTTCGGGTGTGGTACTCGACAATGTAAGCGTGCAAGACGGTCTAATCACTTTTACCAAAATTAAAATTGGCGACCATGCCTACATCGGCAGCAACGCCGTTATATCTGGCGGCAGCGAGGTGCAAGACTGGAGCGAATTGCAGGATTTGAGCCACTTACCTGCCGGTAAAGTAATTAAGCCCTACGAAGTTTGGACCGGTAGCCCGGCCGAAAAACTGCGCGATGCTGACCCAGCTCAATTACCACAGCCTTTAAAAATACCTAACACACAAATCAATGGATTTAGTGCCATCTACTTATTGTTGCTGATTATTTTCCCTATTGTAGTTCTGTTGCCTTTGTGGCCGGTTATTGAGATACTAAATTACTGGGACTTAAAGTCGCCCGATTATAATTTCAGCTATTTTATACACGTACCAGTACTTACACTACTATATATTATACTTTACGCGGGCGAAACCATTGTGCTGTCGCGCTTGCTGTTGTATAAAGTTAAACCTGGCGTTTACCCGGTTTACAGTGCCACCTACGTACGCAAATGGTTGTCTGACCAGCTCATTTCGGTAGCGCTCATCGTTTTGCACCCTATTTACGCTACGGTATTTGTGTCATTGTTCTTCAGGCTTTTAGGCGCTAAGATTGGCGAAAACACCGAAATATCTACTGCCAGTAACGTCACCCATACCATGCTCGAAATTGGTGACGAGTCGTTTATTGCCGATGCCGTATCACTGGGCGAAGAGGATATCCGCGGGCAGCGCCTCATTTTGGATAAAACCACTATTGGTAACAGCAGCTTTGTGGGTAACAGCGCGTTAATTCCGCAAGGCTATCAGTTAGGCGATAACATGCTAATTGGCGTGCTCTCGGTACCGCCCACGCCTGCTCAAAAAGAACAAAACCCCTTGGGCGACTGGTTTGGCTCGCCGGCGATTGCCCTACCTAAACGTCAGGATAGCGGTACTTATGATAAATCTTTAACTACACACCCGCCTTTATCACGCCGCTTTGCCAGGGCCTTTATCGAATTAATTCGTATTGTATTGCCCGAGGCGGTAGTAATTTGTTGCAGTGCGTTATTTATTGCCTATTGCCACGATTTGGTGGTCGACCGTTCTGCTTTAGGCGTTATTGCTCAGTTACCGAAACTACCTTTTTACTATTTGTACTATATGGGATTACCCGCATTTTTAATCACCGTGTTACTTAAATGGTGTGTGGTAGGTAAATATCGAGAAGAACAAAACCCGATGTGGACGCACAAAGTGTGGCGCAGCGAGGCCATCACCACTACATACGAAGCCTTGTCTGTCCCATTCTTGCTCGACTTTTTGCGTGGTACACCTTACCTGCCCATGGCCTTGCGTTTACTGGGTGTGAAAATTGGCAAACGTGTATGGCTTAATACGACTGACATCACGGAGTATGACATGGTATCCATCGGCACCGACAGCGCCCTTAACGAAGATTGCGGACCACAAACCCACCTGTTTGAAGACCGTGTGATGAAGGTAGGCCGCATCCAGATTGGCGAACGCTGCACCATAGGCGTACGTACCATTATTTTGTACGATAGCGAAATGGGCGACGATGTATCGCTCGAACCGTTATCATTGGTGATGAAAGGCGAACGTTTGGCCTCCTCCACTTCATGGACAGGAAGCCCGATTAAAGCGTTATAAAGATATCAAGTTAAATTTACCAGCCGCATTTCAATCGTTAGTATTGGATGCGGCATTTTTGATTTCAGAATCTTCTTACATTTAGTTCGAAATTAAAATCAATACAATATGCCAACCTGGACTTTGGACAACGCCGTTTTCCTGCAACAAGAATTTCCCTACACTTTTTACAGGCCATCTGATGAAATTATAAACCGACTTGAATTAGGAAAAGCCACCGTCAAATTGATTTTCCGTTTTGACAATAATAACCTGGAGGAACCGGCGGCTGAACGGATGTGGGTCATTTTAGATGCAGTAAACGAAGACGGCTCTTATATCGGCACCTTGGACAATGAGCCGTTTTACATCAAAGACCTGGTGGCAGGCGACCAGATTACATTCCGAAAAGAGCACATCATACAATATGACACGCTTGACGACTTAAACATCACCGATGTAAATGCTGAACAAATAGAAAAATTCCGCACAAAATCTTTGGTTTCTAACCACATCCTTAATCACAGTTACCCGGTAGGAAGGCTGTACCGTGAAGAACCGTCTGACGAAGGAGATAATGGCTGGACACTCCTCAGTGACCTTGAAACACAAGAATACATGGACGACCACAATAATTTGCAATACGTATCAATAGGCAAGGTATTGAATATAGACGACAGCTTCCTCCATTTACTGAATGCGCCAGTTGATTCAGAATTTATCAGGGACGAAGTAAGCGGCCAATTTTTTAAAGCTGAAGAAGAGTAGTATTACTTTACGGCAGTAACATTTAAACTCCCAGAACCTCACTATCTACCAAACGTCATAAACGCTCATAAATCAGGGTAACACCATCCGCGGCCATTGTGCCGTTACTAATGGTGAGCATTTTACCTTTGATGTTAAAGTAATTTTTGAAGTTATATTTGCTGGTAGTAAATACCTGGTCGAAAAATCTACCGTCAATTTCTTGCGATGCTGTTGCCAACTGATAGGTATCAGCATAAGTTAACTTATCATTTTCTAAATTTCTGTATTCTGTTTCGGTAAATTCAACCACACGTCCGTTACCCCTGCTAAATTTGGTTTGTGCGTTGGCAATTTGCGACCCAATAATTTCCCGCAACTCCCATCTACCAACCAAGGCTAGGGAGGAGTTTTCTGAATTTTGTTTTTTACAAGCAGATAATAAAGATGCGGTAACGAGTAAGGATAAGATTAAAAGTTTCATGGAAAAGATTTTAGATAATATTTACCCTTACGTATGACTTGCGTTCAGCGTAACACCTTTTTATTATTTTTTTGGCAGAAGACGGGTCCTTCAATTCACCATCGGCGTACTATCCAGCAATGGTAGTGTAAAGCAAAACTTGGCGCCCTTGCCGGGCTCGCTTTCTACCCAAAGGCGGCCGTTTTGCTGCTTGATGATTTCGGTACAGATGTAAAGTCCTAAGCCCATACCCGACTCGAGGTGGCTGGACACGGTTTCTGCTTTGTAAAAACGGTCAAAAATACGCTCAACGCTTTGTTTCGGGATGCCGCGGCCATAATCTTGTATGCACACATTGACGTGGCTGTCTTTTTCTTGAATAGTGATATCAATGGTGGTATCCTTAGCCGAAAACTTGACAGCATTTGATACCAGGTTGTAAACTACCTGGTGTATCTTGTCGCGGTCGCCTTTTAGCTGTACCTCCTGGGGCGCATTAATAGCCATCAGGCGGTCGGGTGTGATGGTTTTAAACTCGCGCACCACATCAGCTATGATGTCATTTAGCTGGTATTGTACCACAACCGGCTGCAGTTTGCCGCTTTCTACCCGTTATACGGTAATTAAATCATGAATGAGCCGGGTAAGGCGGGTAATCTGCTTATGCATGCCTGATGTCATTTTATGTACAAAGGTGTCCTTGTTTTTTTGCACATGACGCATCAGCAATTGGCACTGTGATTTAAGTGATGTTAGCGGTGTTTTTAGCTCATGGCTTACCGTACTTATAAAATTGTCCTTATGGCGTTCCAGCTATTTACGTTCCGTAATATCTTCCAGTAGCGTATAACCCATGGTTTCGCCACGGTCGACAAACCGGATGGTATGTACAATGCACCAAACCTGCTTACCATCCTTACGAATTAGACAAGCCTCCAACGTGAAGTTTGGCAACTCTTTTTTCCAGAGCGCTTCATGTAAATCATACCAGTAGGCAATAAAATCGGGATGGGTATAATTTAATATAATTGTATTAGTGACTTCCTCTTTGGTGTACCCAAGCATATCAGCCAGTGTCTGGTTAATCTCAACCATCTTCAAATCGGTATTAATAATTTTATGCCCTACCTTCGATTGCTCAAAAATAGTTTTGAAACGTTGCTGGCTTTCCTTTAACTGTTCCTCGGTGTCCAGTTGTTCGCTCATCTTTTCTACCATTTGCTGGTAAGAGGCTTTCAGGTCTGCCAGCTGTTTTCGGAGCAGCTGGTTTTCGGCGGCTAAATCTATTGCTGATGTTTCCAAAACTCGCGTTATTTATAGGAAAGACACATTTGCCCCAAAAAAGCTGGTACTCCTATTAAGAATTATTTAACGCCAAAGAGATTTATTTTATTGACAAGCACAATACGCTAAAATCAATATCATTAAAATACGACGTTTAATAGTTGTGTGTCAAACAAACTTTGTATGGTCTTTATTTATACCACTAACAATGTTATCATGAAAACCACTAAGATATTTTTTGCTGCATTCGTAACCTTTCTTTCCCTACACGTAGCAGCTTACAGCCAAACTCAGACAGCTATGAATCGGCAGGCGGGCACACAGTACCAAAAGGCAGACCAGGAGCTGAACTCCGTTTATCAAAAAATATTAAAGGAGTACGCCAAACAATCGGTATTTATAGCTAAGCTCAAAACAGCGCAACGCCTTTGGGTGCAACTGCGCGATGCAGAATTGGAAGCGCGTTATCCGGAACCCAATCAATACGGCAGTGCTTTGCCTACATGTCGGGCTATATATTTGAAAGAGATGACCCAGCAGCGCACTAATTTTTTGAGAACATGGCTAACCGGCATACCGGAAGGCGATGTATGCAATGGCTCCGTGAAGATAAAGCGATAGGTGTATTCTTTATCTTAATTGAATGATGCCCTGAATTCAACAGGTGACATATCCGTTTTAGCCTTAAATAACTTACTGAACGATTGCAGGTGCTCGAAACCAAGGTTATAAGCAATTTCACTGACCGACAGATTAGTAATTGAAAGCTGTTCTTTAGCTTTTTCAATCAATTTGTGATGGATGTGCTGCTGGGTGTTTTGTCCTGTAAGTATTTTGAGCAAGCTGCTCAGGTATTTTGGTGACAAGTTAAGCGCGGCCGCTACATCGGTTGCGCTGGGCAAACCTTTATTGATAAGATTATCCTGCGCGAAATATTGATTGAGCCATTGCTCAAGCCGCGCCAACACTTCATGATTGGCCCTTTCGCGGGTAATAAACTGACGATGATAAAATCGGTCGGCATAGTTGAGTAGCGTCTCGAGGTGTGACACAATGATGTTTTTACTGAACTGGTCGATGTTGCTCTGAATTTCCTGCCGGATGTTTTGCAAAATGCTCACTAATGTAGCTTCTTCCCGGTCGGATAGAAAGAGAGCCTCATGCACGGTGTAATCCCAAAAATCGTACTGTCGGATGCTTTGCGCCAGTGATGTATGGTGCAAAAAGTCGGGATGCACCATCAGCATCCATCCCGACTGTATTAATTTGGCTGCTTTTTGGTTAAAGGTTAAACTCATTACTTGGTTAGGGGCTACAAATGAAAGAATGCCGTTGTTGTAATCATAAATTTGCTGCCCGTATTTAAGCCCAATCTCGCGGCCGTTTACCACCCGTTTTAAACCAATGCAGTAAAAGTCATACGTCCAGGCATCCAAATCGAGCAGTACCGAACTAGTCACATCCTCCAGTTTAAACACATGGATTAAGGGATGGTCGGGGCCCGGCATTTGCCTGTAGTTTAAAAACTCACTGATGGTTTTAAAGCGTTTCATGCAGGCTTATTTTTCTTTACGTATCTCTAATACAATTTTGCCGCTTACGTGTTTAGTTTCGCTCTGGCGATGAGCCTCGGCTACTTCAGCCAGCGGGTAAACTTTACCAACTACGGCTTTTACATTCCCTTCATTAATCAGGCGGGTTGTGCCCTCGAGTGACGAAGTGTAAGCAATACTGCCGCCACCCACCAGTGTGCCGATAGCACTTTTTTGGTCCAACGCGTTCAAGAACTCGTGCTCAAGTGGTTCATCCAGGTGTGTACATACAAAAATGCCGCCCTCGCGCATCACCTGCACTGATTTAAGCCGAACGTCTTTATCACGTACCGGCGACGCGTTGAAAACCAAGTCTACATCTTGCAGAATATCTTCAAAATGCTGAGTGTTATAATCAATCACCTCATCAGCGCCTAAAGATTTTACAAACTCGAAATTATAAGCCGAAGCCGTGCCTATCACATAGGCGCCCATGGCATGCGCAAATTGCACAGCCAAATTACCTACGCCACCAGCCGCGCCATGTACAAGCACTCGTTGGCCGGCTTTTACCTGTCCCAAATCAACAATACCATTCCAAGCAATCAAGGCGCATGATGGCAGCGCACCAGCTTGGTTAAAAGTAATATGTTCGGGCATCAATGAAAACTGACTGGCTTTGGCGGCAATATATTCAGCATAACTGCCGTCGCCCGGAAAATTGGGAACACCATAAACTTTGTCGCCGGGATTGAACTGTGTAACCTCACTACCAGTTTCTTCTACCACACCAGCGGCGTCTAAACCCAGGCCCAAAGGTAATTTTATAAAAGGGCGTATTAAATCGTTCCCACCCTGCCTAAAAATGTAATCTGCCGGGTTTACGCTGGTAGCGTACATTTTAATTAAAATCTCATCGGCTGCCGGTGTCGGACGTTCAACATCTACCATTTGCAGTACTTCCGGGCCACCAAATTCGTATACTCTAATTGCTTTCATAACTTACTTGTCATTGTTATACAAAGATGAAAGACATTAACTACGGTGATTTAGCCGAAAGGCACTTTGTGTTAGCCAAAAAGGTGAGTTATAATGCAGTCCTCCCCTTTGGGGAGGATTTAGGAGGGGTTTTATAAATGACTTTTGATTTTTTCAATCATTTCCGCGTATTCGCTGTCTTGCAGGTGTACGGTCGGTTCGGGGAACATCACGAAGGTGCTACCCCACTGAGGTGCGTTTTCGTATTTTGGTACCAAGTGAAAATGGATATGCGGCATTTTATCTCCGTAAGCACCATAATTAATTTTATCGGGATTAAATGCGGCATGAATAGCTTTCGCTGAACGGCTCAAGTCATCCATAAATAAATCGCGCTCTTCTTTCGACAGTTCAAAAATTTCGTTTTTGTGCTCTTTTTTATAAGCCAAAACGCAACGGCCACGGTAGGTTTGTTCTTTAAAAAGATAAAGTATACCGGCTTGCAGCTCGGCAATTTGGATGGTTAAGTTAGAAAGGCGTTCGTCATCAGCGCAATAAATACACGGGTTAGGGCTTTCGGTGCTCATGTTGGGTTGAATATTGAATAATTTAAGTGGCTAAATATAGTGTTAATTGCGCTGTAAAGTTTTGTTCTTTAATCGAGACGTCTTGCTACAGCAAGCCTCACTCATCTCTCAATGTTTTTACCGGGTTGCTGAGCGCAGCTTTATATGTCAGAAAAATAGTGGTTGAAAAAGAAATTAGTGTTCGAAATATTTAATACTTCTTGCGTCACTGTTTAAGGGCGATATGCAAGTATTCCAGTTAGTCAATATGTCAACAACTTAAATTTGTCTATTACCTTAATTGCTCAGTAAACCAACAAATGTAATTTAGAGAAAGCTTTATTAATTAGTAAGATTTGAATAAATTGTGCTGCATTAGCGCTAATTATTTGTACGCAATCTGCATCTTATCATCCTGAATGAAAATCTTCAAAAACATAAGCTATTTAATCATCGCAGTACTATGCGTTGGTTTCGTTTGGTATTGTGTGGTAAAGTTTCAAAAATTGAGTGTTGCAAATAAAGATAACAAATTTGACTCTGTTAAATCGGTACCAGACGATTACGTAAATTTATTCAAGACTGAAATTGCTGAGGAGATGCAAGTCAATCAAACGTTTATTTACAGCAACCGCAATCCAATTACGTTAGCTCGATATAGAGATTTTAACTTTCAGATAACAAAAATTGATGTCCCTACCGACGTTACGGACCCAGACATACAAATAGGTAGATACAAAATCTACCAGTCAGGCGATAAGGTGTTTGTCCCAATAAATGACGGTCGCATTGAAACGAATTACGTGCTGGAGTCAACAACTAAGGCAAGCAGTTTGCAGGTATCGGTAAATACCGATTCTTTCCAGGCGTTTAGAAGCAAAAATATAACCTATTTGGGCATTGAATCGGGTGGCTTTTCGTTAAGCTATAATAAAAGTGAAAAAATAGAGACTTATGGTCAAATCAACTCATTATCTAACCAATCGAAGATTTACTTAACATTTTTAAAAAAGCCAGGCTTTGTTTATCTGGTGGTCATTGACCCAATTGGACAACAAAACCAAGTCTCAGTCGAGTTTCTTGATAGCTTATTCAAGAATCGTTAAATGCAGCCTTTTGTTAGAGTTTTTTGTCATACGTACTTCTTCTCTATTTTTTTAAAATTCCTTTCTCTACACTTTCATTCAACAAACTCTCTGCATAAGCCCAAATAGTGGTGGAGCCATTAGCTATGGCTTTCTTTTTAGCGTACACTTTGTCGTACGGCACGTTAAATTCAGCCCAGGTGCCCCCTTGATTGGAGGCGTTTTGCAGCAGCGGTTCAAATCGGTCCATGGTTCGGGCAAATCTGGCTTCAGCTGTCTGGCCTTCTTCAAACTCTTCCCACACCGCAATGAAATCTTGCGCTTGCTCTTGAGGCAGCAGTCCGAAGATGCGTTGGGCAGCCAGCCTTTCCTCGTCAGTATTGGTGTGGTTCTTTGCGGTATCGTAAATAAAAGTATCCCCCGCATCAATCTCCATTAGGTCGTGGATGAGCACCATCTTTAATACCTTCAGTACATCAATGGATTCGTTAGCATGACCGGCCAACACCAGCGTCATCATGGCTAGGTGCCAGCTGTGCTCGGCATCGTTTTCGTGCCGGTCGCTGTTAAACAGTTTGGTTCGGCGTTGTATGTATTTTAGTTTATCGATTTCCTTAATAAAGGCAACCTGCTTTAAAAAATCGGATGTATCCGTAAAATATTGATGAGATTAAGCCAGTTAGCGAAAAAATTTTTTATTTCCCTCGCTTACCGGTCAACAATTAATCATGTAAATCTACAATTTAAGTAATTTGCAGTCGTTAAGTTTACAACTGTAAAGGATAAAACTTGGAAGAAAAGTTCCTTTATCGTAATATTGCAATAGATAATTATGGGCATCACCAAAACGGAAATATTTACCGACGAGCAAAACCAATTAGCAGTTTTACTCAAAGCGATAGCCCACCCGGCGCGAATTGCCATTTTGCAACACATTATCAAAGCCAATGCCTGCATATGCGGCGATTTGGTAGAAGAATTAGGCTTGGCGCAGGCTACTATTTCTCAGCATTTGCGCGAATTAAAAAATGCCGGTTTAATACAAGGCACTATCGAGGGCGTAAGTGTTTGTTACTGTATTGAGCCTAAAGCCTGGGCGCTACTGCAAAAGCAACTGAATTATTTTTTTAACTCGTACGCGCAGCCCAAAACCTGCTGCTAAAATTTTTTGACACAATAAATCGCAATATTGCAATAATACATTTAATAATTATATGAACTCTTTCACCTGGAAATCATTCAAAAATCAGCTACTGGCTAATGAGCATCTCCTTTTGCAGTTCAGGTATGCTGCCAAACGGTTGGTCAATCCCTCCTACCACATTACCGAAATTAAACAAGCCACCGTTACCTCGGTAGATTGCGGCGGCGTGATGAACGCGTGGACGGAAGTCATTATGCAACTTTGGGAACCTACGGACGAGCCCTCAACCGAAGCCATGAAAGTAAGCAAGGCCATGTCCATCATTAACTTGGTGGAAAGTAAATTACCGCTTAACCCGAACGGCATCGTCAAAATTGAATTTGGAAACGCCGGCTTTGATACCCGCCAAATGGTACCGGCAACCGTAGCTGCAGATGGCGACAACCTAATTGTCGACCTGCATGCGGACACCGTGCAATGCAAAGCAATAGAGCGTGGCGGCAGTTGCGGCACCGACGCCAATGGTGATGAATGTTGCACTCCGGAAGCAAAACCGAAACTGCCTTTAATCAATCTGGCCAGTAACTCGTCTGCTTGTACACCGGGCTCAGGCTGTTGTTAAACCGTCTTACACCATTATTAAAAACATGAAAAATATATTAGTACTATGCACCGGCAACAGCTGCCGCAGCCAGATTGCAGAGGGTTATTTAAGGCACTTTGCCGGGGCCAAAGCAGCCATTTACAGCGCAGGGATTGAAACGCACGGCGTAAATCCCAAAGCTATTGCAGTTATGGCCGAAGACCATATTAACATTTTAGGGCATACATCAAACCACGTTGACGAATATAAAGACATACCGTTTGATTATGTCATTACCGTTTGCGACAATGCCAAAGAGGCCTGCCCCTATTTTCCGGGCGATGTACAACGCTTTCATTACAACTTTCCCGACCCAGCCAAAGCCACCGGGACACCCGAAGAAGTGATGCAGGAATTTAGAAGGGTACGCGATATGATTAAAGTTTACGCAGCCGATTTTGTAAGCCGGCACATCAATCAATAACACATGACTGCTACACCCAATCATTGCGCTCCGGCGGCCAATCGCAAAAATCTAAGCTTTTTAGACCGCTATCTTACGCTATGGATATTTCTGGCCATGGCTTTAGGTATAGGCTTAGGATACTTCGTGCCCTCGGCTGCCGAAAGTTTGAGTGGTTACAACAGCGGCACAACTAACCTGCCCTTAGCCATCGGGCTTATTTTAAT
>CAJYSL010000457.1 GCA_913777515.1 uncultured Mucilaginibacter sp. | reverse complement strand
GCGACCATAGCAAAAGTGCTTTTTACGCTAAAGGCATGAGCGTGGAGCAGGTATTTAAACAGCATACAGAAGTAGATAGGCTCAATCAAAAACTTGACGGGTTCCACATTTTTAAGGGCATCGAATCAGATATCCTGAATGATGGCTCGCTCGATTACCCGGATGAGGTGTTGGAAAGCTTCGACTTTATCGTGGCTTCTGTCCATTCTAATTTAAAAATGGATAAGGAAAAGGCAACGGCACGTTTAATTAAGGCTATCGAAAATCCTTACACCACCATATTAGGCCACCCCACCGGCCGACTGTTGCTGAGCCGTAAAGGTTATGAGATTGATTATCAAAAAGTAATTGATGCTTGTGCTGCTAACCGGGTGGCTATTGAAATCAACGCCAACCCTTTAAGGCTGGATTTAGACTGGCGTTGGTGCCAGTATGCCATCAGCAAAGGTGTGCTACTGTCTATTAACCCTGATGCCCACCGGGTGGAGGGTTTTAAAGATATGGAGTATGGGGTATTGATAGCCCGTAAAGGCGGAGTAACTAAAAACGATTGCCTCAACGCCCGCTCGTTAAGCCAGATTAAAGAAATATTTGAACATAAAAAAGCAAATTCACCGGCAAAACGTTAATATGGTCCGGCCCTGGCCATTCAGGCCTTTGACAATCATACATGCTTACAGATAAAGTTCGTGCCCTGCAAAAAGCGGGCAAACAGCCCAATATTTTAGTTATCGGCGATTTAATGATAGACCATTACATCGTGGGCGAAGCTACCCGTCTGTCGCCCGAGGCGCCGGTTCCGGTAGTTAATGTAAAAAACGAAACTACTACTTTGGGCGGTGCCGCCAACGTAGCGCAAAACCTCATCACTTTGGGCAGCCGGGTTACGCTGAGCGGCCTGATTGGTAACGATACCTCAGGTACACAGCTAATTTCTATCCTGAAAGAAGAAGGTATCGACACCTGCGGCATCATTGACGACCATAGCCGCCCTACCACGGTTAAAACCCGGGTAATGGCAGGAAGCCATCAATTAGTACGCGTTGACCGCGAAGTAACTGATGCAGTGAGCACAGCTATTGAAGATGTGATGATTGAACGATTGGCCGACTGCATTGGTGAGGCCGACATTGTTTTGTTTTCTGATTACAACAAAGGCTTGTTTTCGCCCACACTTACCCAGCGGCTCGTTGAGTTAGCCAAGCAAAAAGGCAAAAAAATCATCGTAGACCCTAAAGGTTTCAACTACGCTAAATATAAAGGGGTATACATCATTAAGCCTAACCGTAAAGAATTAGCCGAAGCCAGCAAAAAAGAGAAAATCAAAAATTTTGACGATTTGCAGCAGGCATCGTCTACCATTTTAGCACAAACCAACGCCGAATACCTGGTGGTTACCCTTTCGGAAGAAGGTATGGCCATCATAAGCCCTATTGCATACCAATTGCTGCCGGTAAAAGCCACCGAGGTTTTTGATGTAACGGGCGCCGGCGATACGGTTTTGGCAGTGATGGCTTATTTTATTGCTTCGGGCTTTGATGTGCAGGAGGCCTGCGAACTGGCCAATCATGCAGCCGCGATAGTGATCAGGCGGGTAGGCAGTGCCACTACTACCCTTGATGAAATTATTGCCGATATAGAAAAAGCCGGCCGTTAGTTCGGGGTTTTACATACACGTCGTATAGATTTATCTTTTTATAAATACAGCTATCATGTCACGTTCTGTCGAACAACACCTGTCGGACAAAATTTTTGATTTACCCGCTTTGCAAACCCAGCTCAAGGCATGGCAGCAAAACGGCGAAAAGGTAGTGTTTACCAATGGTGTGTTCGACTTAATACACATCGGACATATTACTTACCTGGCTAAGGCGGCCGAACTGGGGCATAAACTAATTATCGGGCTTAACTCCGACGAATCGGTAAAGCAATTGAAAGGGCCTACTCGCCCCGTAAACAACCAGCACAGCCGGGCCATGCTGTTAGCCGCATTTTTTTATGTGGATGCCATCGTCATTTTTGGTGAAGACACACCACAGCAACTCATCAGCACCTTGCTACCCGACGTTTTAGTAAAAGGTGCCGATTACCAGATTGAAAACATTGCCGGCGCTAAAGAGGTATTAGCTAATGGCGGCGAGGTTAAAACTATCACTTTTGTGGATGGCTACTCGTCTACCGCTATCATCAACAAGATAAAGGGGTAAATCTGTATATTTGCAGCTTTTACCGCTTATGATGATTAGCGAACAATGCAATGTGCTGTTTGACCGGGTTGTTGCCGACTACCATATTTTTAATGAAATAGAACGTATTTCGGAAAACCCGTATCCGGCGGACAGTTTTCAACAACTGCTTTATCAAAAATGCTGGATAGACACTGCACAATGGCACATGGAAGATGAAGTTCGCCATCCCGGTATCGACCCTGTGGCGGCTTTGCGCTGGAAACGGTTGATTGACCAGTCGAACCAGGACCGTACCGACATTGTAGAACGTATTGACGACTATTTTTTACAACAATACCAGCACATCGTTCCTCAGGCCGATGCGCGTTACAATACCGAAAGCCCTGCTTGGGCTATCGACCGCCTTTCCATCCTGGCACTTAAAATATATCACATGCGCGAAGAAACATTGCGCACCGATATTGATGCTGAGCAAATGGCCAAATGCAGCCATAAATTAAGTATCCTACTGCAGCAACGCATCGATTTATCTACCGCTATTGATGAATTGCTGGAAGATATTGAACAAGGCAAACGCCGTATGCGGGTATACCGGCAAATGAAAATGTACAACGACCCACTGCTTAACCCTGTTTTATACAGCAGCAAACCATAATGGCAGAAGCGCGGCACATACTGGTATTACGGTTTTCGGCCATGGGCGATGTTGCTATGACGGTACCCGTAATTAAAGAACTGCTGCAGCAACACCCCTATCTTCATATTACTTACGTTTCGCGCCCAGGCTTTTCGGCATTTTTTGATGGTATCGACAGGATAACCTTTGTTCCGGCCGATTTTAAGTCGGTTTATAAAGGAGTAACCGGCAGTTACCTGCTGTTTAAAAAACTTACCGAATTAGGCCAATATGATGCCGTGGCTAACCTGCATAATAATTTACGCAGTAACATTATCCAGGCCTTATTTCAGTTTAAAGGCGTTAAAGGCCAACGAATTGATAAGGACCGGGCTGCTAAAAAGCAGCTTACACGCTTCCCTAATAAAGTATTAAAGCGACTTACTCCCACAACCGAACGCTATGCCGGAGTATTCAGGCAATTAGGCTTTTCTCTAACGCTCTCCCATCAGTTGATTAAACCCAAGCCGACTACAACAGAGTCTTCATCTGTTGTGGCAAAGCAAGGGCACTGGGTAGGTATTGCGCCTTTTGCACAGCATCAGGGCAAAATTTATCCTTTGGGTCGTATGGAGCAGGTAGTGCAAATACTCAATCAGGCCGGTATCAAACTGTTTATTTTCGGCGGCTCGCCTGAGGAGAAAGCCGTAGCTGCAGATTGGGAACAGAAATACCAGCATGTTACCTCGATGGTAAACCGCATAAGCCTTTTAGAGGAACTTGAACTGATTGCGAGACTGGATTTAATGGTTGCCATGGATTCGGCAGGGATGCACATGGCATCGATGCAGGGTGTGCCGGTAGTATCCGTATGGGGAGCTACCCATCATTTTGCCGGCTTTTTGGGCTATGGTCAGCAAGAAAATGATATTGTTGCGGACACCATTGCCTGCCGCCCCTGTTCGGTTTATGGTAATAAGCCCTGCTTTCGGGATGACTATGCCTGTTTATATAACATCAGTCCTAAAAGTGTTGCCAGTAAGGTACTTGCTCGCTTAAGTGAGTTATAATTCCCTATACTTTAGGCCCCGCTCCGCCTGATTCCATCTATCATTAAAACTTAAACTTGCTGTTGCATTTAACTGATGATAAGCGTACAGGTAATAAACACTTGTCATGAGTTTAAAACCTATACTCGCCTTATTACTATTGATCTCATTAAACCTGAGATTAGCGGCGCAGGAAAAAACCATAAGTTTTGGGGTAAAAGCCGGTCCGAATGTTACCTGGCTAAGCAGAGAAATGCGCATGGATTACCGCAAACTATCTAACAAAGCCATGCTTGCTGCCGGTGCTACCGTCTATACGAATATCAACTTCAATAAATTCACGTTGCAACCCGGCATTGCTTATATCATTAAAGGAGGCAAAACCACACAAACGCTGGTTAATGATGATATTTTAGAAGACGCCTACGGCCGCATGAACCTGCATTACTTACAAGTGCCAGTCAATATCATTTATCATTTTAATTCTAATACCCATAGTTGGTTTGCCGGTGCCGGAGCCTACGCAGCAAGAGGCATTAAGGTAAACTTTTCGCCGTCTACTGTTGAAGGATATCCGCTTTACGGAACTCAAAAACAGAACCTCGAATCTTACTACAAAAGAATGATTAAGTTTGGCAGCCAAAGCAGCGACACTTTTAAAGCATTTGATTGTGGTATCAACTTTTTGTCAGGCCGACGCTTTAAAAATGGGTTAACGTTTAATGTGGAGTATCATTTAGGCTTAAACAACATCGAAAACACCAGTTACTCTCCGTACAACAATACCCGCAACCGCACACTGAACGTAAGCTTAGGATACGAATTCAGATAAACTATGCCCGGTAAATAGTATGTTTGCTTATCATCAATCATCCTATGAAAAAGCTGCTTCTTGTTCGCCATGCCACTGCCCAACCCGAATCTGAGAATGGTGACTTTGGCCGGGCCTTGTCTAATAAGGGCATCAGGGAAGCTACAGAACTTGCGCAAAAACTCAAAAATGACAACCTTATTCCGCAACTGGTAGTGGCCAGTTCAGCCCTTCGTACACAAACAACAGCCGGCATTATTACCAATGTACTGCAGTTGCCCAAGCCTCAATTAAATGCAGCCATATACGAAGCCAGCGAGCAAACTTTATTAAAAGCTATTAACGCATTTGCAGATGTAAACGATTTTACTGCAATGGTTGGCCACAATCCTGGCATCAGCTACCTGCTGTTTACCCTTACTGGCGAAATACGGGATGTGCCGCCCGCTACGGCTATCTTAATTACTTTTGACGTAAACGAGTGGAATGCCGTAAGCAGCAACAGTGGCACCATCGTTTACTACACCGCTCCGGGGCAGATGGCTTAACTGATAGCATAAGTTTTACCGGGCCTGGCGCTGATGTAACCCTGCATTTCCATATTGAGCAGATTCATAGCCAGTTGGCTAAGCGGCAAATTGGTTTTGATACTTAAATCGTCAATAGCTAAAGGCACTGCATGCTGGTGCAGCGTCTCAAAAATCAACCTTTCGTTGGCGTTTAAATCAATAGGTAAGGCAAATTGCTTTTGACTGGTCGACTGACCGGTAGTCTTGCTACTATCCCATCCCATTAAAAAAGCCAGGTCGGCTGCGGTGCTTAGTAAGCCTGCCTTGTTATTACGGATTAAGAAATTACAACCCTCAGAAAACTCATCGTTGATACGGCCCGGAAAAGCAAATACATCGCGATTGTAAGAGTTGGCAATTTCGGCAGTGATTAAAGCGCCGCCTTTTATACCGGCCTCTACCACCACGGTAACATCGGCCATACCGGCTACAATTCGGTTACGCTTAGGGAAGTTCTCGCGCTCGGGTTTAGTACCCGACGGAAACTCGGTTAGCAAGCCGCCGTTAAAAATCATTTTGTCGGCTATAGCGCGGTTTTGGCTGGGGTATAAGCGGTCCAAACCGTGGCCTAAAACTCCTACTGTCGGCATCTCTAAACGCAGGCTTTCCTTGTGCGCCGCAGCGTCTATGCCATGCGCCAGTCCGCTCACTACTAAAACATCGTACTGCTTTAGATCTTCCAGCAACTGCTTGCATAAGTTGCGACCGTATTCGGTAGCGTTACGTGTGCCTACCACACTTACTACATGTGGAGTATTTAGGTTGGCATTGCCTTTACTGTATAAAAGGATGGGTGCGTCTGCACAATGTTTGAGTTTACGCGGATAGCGATTATCCGTATAAAAGATAACATCTATGCCCTGCTTCTCTACAAAGGCCAGTTCCAGTTCGGCTCGTTGTAAAGCGTCATTCAGATTTAGTGAAGTAGCCGTTTTGGTACCAATGCCGGGCACCTTTTGTAAATGGGTAACCGACGCTTTAAATACCTCTTCGGCCCCGCCAAAGTAAGCAATTAGTGATTTAGACAAGGTTGAGCCCACGCCTTTAATAAAAGACATGGCCAATTGGTGTTTAAGTGACATAGTAAGTAGTTTAAAAATACAAACTTTAGGCTACCAAAGGCCATCAAACTTAATTATAGCTGAAAATCAAACAATTAATTCAATAGAACTATTTAAATAGTTTGCAAACTATAAAAATAGTAGTATTATTGCATAAACAAACTACAAAAACAGTTTGCAAACTATATCGATAGTTTACTGAAACTATCGATATAGTTTGCCTTTTAGGCTCAAAAAAAGATGAAAGAACTAACGAAAGCAGAAGAACAGGTAATGCAGATTTTATGGCAGTTGAAAGAAGCCATTGTAAAACAGATTTTGGACAAGATGCCTGATGATCCCAAGCCGGCCTACAACACGGTTAGCACGGTGGTGCGGGTTTTAGAGAGCAAAGGATTTGTAGACCACAAAGCATACGGCAACTCCCATGTGTACTTCCCTATCGTGAGCGAAGAGGAGTACAAAAAATTTGCTTTTGACAAGGTCATCAAAAGCTACTTCAACAATTCTTACAAGAGCCTGGTATCGTATCTGGTGAAAGAGCAAAAGCTAAACCTGAGCGAACTGGCTGAACTGATTTTACTGGCTGAACGCAGCCGCAACAAAGAAAAATAATGATGAATGGATTGACTTACTTGCTGGAGGCCAATATTTATTTGGCCGCGGCTTACGGCGCCTACTGGCTGCTATTGCGCAAACAAACTTTTTACGGCGCCAACCGAGCGTATTTGCTGCTCAGCATTGTGTTCAGCTTTGCCATGCCATTGGTGCAATTTGAGCTACCTACGGAAAGGGCAGAATCAACGCTTGTGCCTGCCCAGCAAATGTATTTTGCCGCAAGCAATGTCAATCCGCCAGTAACTACAGTAGATAAGCCTTCCATTTTGACGCTAAATAAAGCCCTTGAGGCAATCTTCGTGACCGGGGCGGCACTAATACTCGTTTTATTTTTATTGAAGCTTTGTAGCCTCTTTAAATTAATTTTCACTCATCAGCGCCAAAAACGTTCGGGCTATACTCTGGTATGCATCCCCGGCCTGCCTTCGCCGTTCTCTTTTTTGGGTTATTTGTTTACCGCCGGCGAGGACGATTTAACCCCGGCCATTTTACAGCACGAACTGGTACACATTGGTCAAAAGCATAGTTGGGATATCCTGTTTGTAGAACTGTTGAAAACCGTTAGCTGGTTTAACCCGGTGGTTTACCTGCTGCAAAATAGCCTGAAGGCACTGCATGAGTACGAAGCCGATTTTGAGAGCACCGGCCAGGGTACCCATCCGGATGAGTATGTGCAGATACTCATTGCCAAAGCCTGCCAGGTAAGCGGCCTCCCCTTTGCCAATCATTTTTCTAACAAGCAACTTTTAAAATCAAGAATAATGAACCTCTACCAAAAACGCTCAGGAAAGCTGGCCAGGCTGACTTACCTGATTACCCTGCCGCTTTGCGCCGGCATGCTTTGCGCATCTACGATG
>CAJYSL010000456.1 GCA_913777515.1 uncultured Mucilaginibacter sp. | reverse complement strand
GTATCGGCCATGCGGTCCAGCTCAGATTTCTTTTTGGTTTGTGAAATGTAAGCCTCTACGGTAGCTTTTTGCTCAGGAGTGGTAAGGTCGGCTACCAATTCGTGCTCCGGTGCCAGCACCACAAAGGTTACACCAAATATGGTATCCACACGGGTGGTAAATACCTCAATCACATCCTTGCGGTTCTCTATCGGGAATTTTACGCTTGCACCTACGCTTTTGCCAATCCAGTTGCGCTGCATCTCTTTTAAAGGCTCAGGCCAGTCAATATGGTCCAGGCCTTGCAATAGGCGGTCGGCATAAGCAGTGATGCGCATGCTCCACTGCATCATTTTCTTTTGCTCCACCGGGAAACCGCCACGCTCAGAAAATCCGTCTTTTACCTCGTCGTTAGCCAACACGGTACCTAAGGCTGCACACCAGTTTACCGTGCTTTCGCGCAGGTAGGTTAGGCGATACTTCAGCAATTCGGTTTGTTGCGCCTCCTTGTCCATTGCGCTCCACTCCGCAGCGGTAAAGGTGGCTATTTCTTCGTCGCATACGGCGTTGATACCGGCAGAGCCGTCTTTTTCAAAGCGGGCAATTAGTTGCTCAATCGGTTCGGCCTTGTCGGCATCTTTGTTATACCACGAGTTAAACAACTGCATAAAAATCCACTGTGTCCACTTATAGTAGTCGGGCGAGCTAGTGCGTACCTCGCGGCTCCAGTCGAACGAAAACCCTAACTGGTCTAATTGTCGGCGGTAGGTAGCAATATTTTGTTCGGTGGTTACTGCCGGGTGCTGGCCGGTTTGTATGGCATACTGCTCGGCAGGCAAGCCAAACGAATCGTAACCCATAGGGTGCAGTACATTGAAGCCTTTGAGGCGTTTATAGCGCGAAAATATATCAGAAGCAATATAACCCAGCGGGTGACCTACGTGCAAACCGGCTCCCGATGGATACGGAAACATATCAAGCACATAGTACTTAGGTTTGTCGGATTGGTTGTTAGCTTTAAACGTTTGATGGCCGGCCCAAAATTGCTGCCATTTTTTTTCTATTTCTTTAAACTGATAATCCATTGCGTAGGTGGTCTCCAAAGAGTTTTGCGCGAAACTACAAAAAAAACATCATGCTGTTAACTTATTGCGTGTTACTACCTGAAAGTGATGAGGCTTTAACAATGGTTTAATATTTTTCTAACGAGCAAACCAATTTTTGGTTCAACACGTAAATTACATGGGTAATAAAGTTTTTACAGTTTACGTTGTATATTTGTTGTTATTAGTATGTTTACGTCAGGTTAAAAACCTGGCTTGGCAATAGCCTCTAACCAATTAATGAGCAAAGATTACGTTCCAAAAAAATCCCGGAAAAGCGGCGGAATGCCTATTTGTCCCGTGTGTAAAAAACAGTTTCAGGGCCGTGCCAAACGGCATCTTCTTGTTAAGGCGTTACTATCGTGGACATCGCTGAGGCGCTATTATTGTGCTAATTGTTTTCGTTGCTATTATGTAATGAAGCCGAAATATTTGTCGTAGCATTTTTTATACGGCTGTTTAAAGTCAACCTTATCAGTCTAAAAAAAAGGAGTAAGGCAATCAAAAAATATCTATATTATTGCCAGATAAGCCTCCTTTGTTCATGAAACGTTTATTCTCTAACTTAACCTTTCAGGTTATCGCTGCCATACTGTTGGGTGTGGTGGTTGGATTGTGCTTTCCTGCTTTTGCACCGTTTGCACAGAGCATCAGTAAAATGTTTATCAGCCTCATCAGTATGCTGATAGCGCCTATCATCTTCCTCACTATTGTATTAGGCATTGCCGGCATGAACGACATGAAAAAGGTAGGTCGGGTAGGAAGTAAAGCTTTACTTTACTTTGAGCTGGTTACCACTTTTGCCTTAATCATTGGCATAGCCATAGCCAACCTGATTAAACCCGGCGAGGGATTAAATATACCATTACCTGCCGACACCGGTAAAATTGCGCAATACCAGCAACAAGCCGGAGAAATGCATTGGGGTGATTTTTTTATGCACATCATCCCCGGTAATTTTATAGGCGCTTTTGCGCAGGGCGATATTTTACAGGTGCTTTTTATCGCGGTGCTTTTCGGCTTTGGGCTAAGCCGGATGGGCAGTACCGGGCAAACGCTTTTACAAAGCTTTGATAAGATTGCTAAAGTGTTTTTTAACATGATGCACATCGTCATGCGGGCGGCACCCCTGGGCGCTTTTGGTGGCATGGCTTACACTATAAGTACCCATGGTTTAAAAACGTTAAAGCCACTGGCCATGCTTATGGGGTCGGTTTATTTAACCATGGCCTTGTTTATTTTTGTAGTGCTTAACGCTATTTGTTATTTCTACAAATTTAGCTTGTTAAAATATTTAAAGTACATCCGGCAAGAACTGCTGGTGGTACTGGGCACTTCATCATCAGAACCGGCGCTGCCTTTGATGATGGAAAAGCTGGAGCGCATGGGCTGTAGCCGCTCGGTGGTGGGGTTGGTTATCCCGACCGGTTATTCTTTTAACCTGGACGGCACGACTATTTACCTATCAATGGCTACCATTTTTTTGGCGCAGGTTTTCAGGGTACCATTAACGCTGACGCAGGAACTGACTATTATTGGTATTTTAATGGTAACCTCCAAAGGTGCGGCGGGCGTAACGGGAAGTGGTTTTATTGTACTTACCTCAACTCTAACTGCCATTAAAGTTATTCCGGTGGAGGGCGTGGCTTTACTGTTAGGTGTAGACCGCTTTATGTCAGAAGCGCGTGCTATCACCAATGTGATTGGCAATGGTGTGGCTACTATAGTTATCGCCATCAGCGAAAAAGCTTTTGACAGGAGCAAATACGAGCAGGCTGTTAATGCAGAAGATGATGCAAAAGGCGCTAATTAATTGTTAAAATACAAGTGCCAAAAACAATGTCTTACCTTGTCAAGCTATTGTTTGACTGGCAAAACCATGGGCTTGTTAAGGCCAGATACTTCAAACTAATTATTCGCTATTTTTATTTACTACTCTTCGCCTAGCGGCAGTTCGAAATAAAAAGTAGAACCTTTGCCTAATTCGCTTTCCACGCCAATATTGCCACCATGTCGTTGGATGATTTCGGCGCTGAGATATAACCCAATCCCGAAGCCCGAAATGTGCTTGGCCTGGCTTGATTCTACCCTAAAGTAACGGTCAAAAATCTTTTTACGGTCCTCGTCACTGATGCCCATGCCTTCATCCTTTACACTTACACGCACAATACTTGAAGTAACGTGACAGCTTACTGTAATCCGGGTATCGCGGGCTGAATATTTAACTGCATTGCTGATAAGGTTGGACAACACCGATTCAATCTTGTTGTAATCGGCATTAACGAAAACAGGTCCGCAAGACTCAAAATCAATCTGATGACTGGTAATGGTGAGTTCTGCTTCTTTAATAAGCGTAGTAACCATGTCCTGCATGTTGAAACGCGTCTTCTCAATAGCCATCTTGCCCAGCTCCAAACGCGATATATTCAGGAAGCCGTTTATCATGCTTTCCATCTTCCTGATTTGCACAACCGACTTTTCGACTGCGCTTTGCAAAAAAACGTCGTCAGAATTTTTAAGTTTATGACCACTTACCTGTATCAGCGCTTTAAGCGATGTTAAAGGTGTTTTTAGCTCATGGCTTACAATACCGATAAAATCGTTTTTTCGCTGCTCATCTTTTTTCTGTTCGGTTACATCAATCAGCACGCCGCTTAAACGTGTGGGTTGCTGGTGCTCATTGAACAATGCCTTGCCTTTGGCCCGAACCACGCGCGGCTTGTGCGTTAAAGGATTGTTAATGGTATAAAACACATCGTATTCACCTCCCGAGCTGTAATCCAGTGCCTGCTGTATAGCTTGGGTAACCCGCTCGCGGTCCACATCGGCAATTGCTGCCAGGGCGTTGTTCAACTCAATTTCGTCGGCAGGTTGCAGTCCAAACCAGGCTTTGGTTAAATCGTTACCTGTAAAGCGTCCTGTGGCAGGGTTCAGGTCAAAAGTAGCCAGTCCGGCCGCATCAATAGCCAATTGCACTTCGTCCTGACTTATTTTTAAAGCCTCGTTTACAGTGGCCAGTTCCTCATTGATAGCTGCCTGTATGTCATTGGCCGATTTAAGCTCCTCATTAGTCGTAGCCAGTTCTTCGTTCAGTTGTTGTACCTCTTCTCGGGTAATTACCTGGCTGGTCACATCAATAGCTGTTACAATAACGCCGGTAACATTCTCATGAGCGTCGCGGTAAGGCTGGTAAACAAAGTCGAGGTAAAATAATTCAGGTTCGCTGTTGCGGGTTAACTTAATCGGGCGTTCTTTAGCCTCGTAAGTGTTACCTGTTGTATAAACATCTCGTAACAATTCTTCTAAACCCTGGTTGCGGCTTTCGGGTACGGCCTCAAACATCGGCATTTGGTGAACAGCATTGCGTGTTTTACCCCAAAGCGCCAGCATACGGTCGTTGGCTACATCGATGATGTGGTTTTCGCCAAGCAGAATGCATTTAGAAACCGGTGACCGCATGATGATGTTATACAGGCTTTTCTGACCTTGTTCAACCTGTAACTTAGCGTTGGCCAAATCGGTAACGTTGGCGGCGGTATTCATTACACCGTATACCTTGCCGTGGTTGTCAAACAGTGGTGTAAAGTCGTAATTAAAATAAAAAGGTTGCAAGCGGCCGTCCGCCATTAAATCTACCCGCTGGTTTTCGGTATGATAGGGGATGCCTGTATCGTAAACCTGTTCTAAAGTTTCGTATATGCCCGTTCCGGCCAGTTCGGGCAAAACCTCGGCATAGGTTTTGCCAATTAAATCACTTCCGCGGCCCCAGGCATCAATAATGGCCTGGTTGAGCATCGAGATGCGCATTTCGCGGCCAATGTAAACACCTATCGGAAATGGCGCGCTTTGCACTAAACTGCGTATTTGTTCTTCGCTCTTAGCCAATTGCTCAACCAGCTCTTCCAGGTTGTTACGGCTATCGGTTAGTTCATCGTTGGTTGCCGATAATTCTTCGTTGATGGCCGTAAGCTCCTCGTTAAGCGCTTGCTGCTCGTGTTCGCTTTCCCGGAGCTCGGTGGTGCGCTCTTTTATGCGCTCTTCGAGGTTATCGTTTAGCGTAGCTAAATTATCCTGCGTTTTTTTGAGCTCGTCGTTGGTAGCTTCCAACTCTTCATTGCCCGATTGCAGTTCTTCGTTGCTCGCTTGCAGTTCCTCATACGATTGCTGTAATTCCTCGTTAAGCCTTTGCAGTTCCCATTCTTTTTGTTCAAGCAGTTTACGTGCTGCTACCTGCTGGGTTATTTCGTATTTAAAGCTCAGTATAGCATAGATGTCGCCCTGGCTGTTACGCAGCGGTTGATAAACTACGTTAAAGTAATGGTCCTGGGTTTTGCCACCGGTTTGTGCGGCCAGCGGAACCCTGATTTCCGTATCGATATATGGTTCGCCGGTTTTGTAAACTTGATTCAAGGTTTCCCATATTGGCTGACCGGTAATTTCGGGCAGGGCTTTCAACAGTGGCTGGCCCAGCACGTCGCGGTCCGGAAAAAGTTCTTTTTTGTATTGAGGATTAATGTAAGTGTAAACCAGTTCGGTCCCTGTTACAATAGCAATTTGCGCCGGCACAGCATGAAACAGCATTTCCATTTGCTGACTCAAAGTATCAGTCACTTGAGTGCTATCCAAGTTGTGACTTTGAGATGTTGCTACGTGTTTAGATTCTTTGAATTCTAATATGATATAGCTTAAGGCTTCGTGTTCGTTTTTTACGGGTTCGACGGTAACGTCATGGTGCATGGCATTTAACGCGAGTCCTCCTTTGCTTTCAGTCAAGCCTAAGTCAACAGCCAATATTTGTTGCGACTCACATGTTTCTGCGACTTGTTTTAAAGCTGAAACCAGGCCTCCGTTAGCTATATATTGCCACGCCGGGAAAGCTTCAAATATGGGTCGTCCTGAAATTTCGGCTCTATGCGTAGCAGTGATTGTCTCAAAATT
Organism: uncultured Mucilaginibacter sp.; assembly: GCA_913777515.1. Classification (GTDB taxonomy): domain Bacteria; phylum Bacteroidota; class Bacteroidia; order Sphingobacteriales; family Sphingobacteriaceae; genus Mucilaginibacter. The sequence goes on along the minus strand of CAJYSL010000456.1, from coordinate 7,203 downwards.
GTTACTCATCGTAAGCACATCTAACTGCGGCGAAAGCACCAGACAGCAGATAGGTAGAGTATCAAAAACGCGCAAAGCAACAGGCGGCAAAGCCGGAATGCTTGTATTTTTCATAGTATGGGTAGACTGTAGCTGTTAAACAAAGCAAGAATACGGATAAATGGAAAAAAAGTGACATCCATATTTTAGTGCTAATTAATTTTTATCGAATTCGTAAATTCGCGAGCTTTTTAAAGAAAAGCTTTTGATTAAACGATGGCAAAGAAGAAGGTGCTGCTGGTGGAGGACAACCAGGACATATGTGAGATTGTAAAGTGGGTACTGGAAGATGATGGCTACACGGTTACCGTCACCAGTCACGTTCCTGCCGCTGATTTGGCTAAATTTAAAGCCGATTTAATTGTGCTGGATGAGTGGGTGAACGACCGCGAGGGGCACATGCTTTGCAAAGAAATTAAAGCGATACATGATTTGAAGCATATTCCTGTAGTCATATTTTCGACCGCTATAGACATTGAGGAATTGATGCAAACCTGTGGCGCAAATGGTTTTGTACGCAAGCCCTTCGACATCGGCGATTTAGTAGTTGAGGTAAATCGTCTGCTGGCCTGACCGGTACTTGCACGGTCAGGTTGTTAATTCTCAGCTTTTAGCCAGGGGCAGTTCAAAATAAAAAGTACTGCCTTGCCCCGGTTGACTTTCGGCCCAGATTTGGCCGCCGTGACGCTGCAAAATTTCGAAGCACAAATATAAGCCAATACCAAAACCGGCCACACTTTGGTAACCCTGATTATTTACCCGGTAAAAGCGTTCGAACAGGCGTGGTAGATTTTCGGCACTGATACCTATGCCTTCGTCGCGCACACTTACTTTTACTTTATTATTATGCGCAACGCAGGCAATATGAATAGCAGTGCCCGCCGGCGAGTATTTGATGGCGTTGCTGATGAGGTTGGTGATTACCTGGCCAATTTTATCACGGTCGGCATCCACCATCGTTTCTAAAACCGGCGCGAAAACAAGCTGATGGGTACTTACCTGGGTCTGAAATTCTTCCTCGATCTCTTTAATCAATGCTGCCATATCAAACCGGGTGCGCTCAATATAAATTTGGCCCGACTCGAGCCTGGAAACATTTAAAAAACCGTTGATGAGCTTGGTCATCTTTACAATTTGCCGGTTAGCTTTGTCGGCTATACTATGCAGGGCCACATCGCCTGCTTTATTTGATTTGGCGCCGATAATTTGCAGATAACCATTGAGCGAGGTAAGCGGCGTCTTTAACTCATGACTCACCATACTGATAAAATCATTTTTGCGCTGCTCATTCAATTTTTGCTCAGTGATGTCTAAGCAAGCCGTAATATATCCGGCAAACGTACCGTCGGGCCTGAAACGAGGCGGTGAATTAGCCAGCAGCCACCGGTAATCGCCATCTTTAGTTAACACCCTGAATTCGCAACTAAACGGGAGACGTTGTTTAAAGGCCGATAAATAGGTGTTTTCGTAACGGCCTCGGTCTTCGGGGTGCAATAAACTGAGCCAATTGTATTGTAACATTTCTTGGCGTGGTCGACCGGTTAAATCAACCCAGGCCTTGCTAAAATACGTAGCGTTGCTGCTCTCGTCGGCTACGGCAATCAATATGCCCGAGCTTTCGGCCATGGTGCGGAAACGCTCTTCGCTTTCGGCCATGGCGGCTTCAGCGCGGCGAATGTCCGTGATATCCCGTGTGGTTCCAGCAATGGCTACCACTTTACCGGTATCATCAAAAACCGGGTTAAAAATGTAATCATATATACGGCGGCCCAACGTAGCGTGGGGGAATGATACCTCGCCGCGTACCGACTCGTGCGTTGCTACAATGTGGTCAATTTCCCGTTCGTGCATCTGGGCGTGCCATTCTTCATACCCGTTCTCGCGCAGACCTTTGCCCACAGCTGTTTCCCAGGTTTTACCCCACATCTCCAGTAATGCTTTATTAACATAGGTAAACCTATATTGGGTATCAAAAACATATACCAAGTCTGGTGTGGCTGCAGTAATTGTTTCATACAGTCGCTTTTGCTGTTCAGAGCGGTCTCGTTCTTCGCGCAGGCGCTGCTCCATTAATTTACGCCCTGTAATATCACTAAACATGCCCACTGCACCTGTAATGTTTCCTTCAGTATCGGTAACAGGCGCTGCATTCATCGAAAGGTATACCGGCTGACTATCAATCCGCTGCACCGCAAATTCATAATTAAATACTGGTTTGCCGGTTAATATGGCTACCATGGTAGGATGTTCATGGTCTGCCATAGGCCGGCCATCCAGGTGGATGTTGTGCCACTCGGGTGAGTTACTGCTACGCTCAGAAAACCTTTCGGCAGGGGTGCTCAAAATTTGATGGGCCATCAGGTTAGAGTATATGATTCTCCCGCTGGTATCCACAATTCCAACACCTTCGGCCATGTGGTCCATCACCCGCTTTAACTGCTGCTCGTTTTCTTGCAAAGCCTGCGTAGTTTTGGTAGTTTCGGTACATACCACCAAAATACCTTCAGGCTTACCTTGTTGACCCCTGATTGGATTGTATGAAAATGTCCAGTAAACATTATCCAACTTTCCGTTGCGGTAAATAGGGATTAATTGGTTTTCCAAATAAACGGCATCACCGGTTTGCAACACGCCTTCAATCAATGGGCCAATTACAGGCCAAGCTTCCTGCCAGCAGTCTTCACCTTGCTTACCAAGGGCGCAGGGATGTTTACTGTTTTCGGCAGTTCCCAGTATTGCCATATAGGCATCGTTGTAGAACTGTACTTTTTCTTCGCCCCACCAAATAAACATCGGAAAGCTTGAATCAAGCACAAGGTTTACCGTGGTGAGTAAAGGCGAAGGCCAGGTATTTACTGGGCCCAGCGGTGTGGCAGACCAATTAAACCCGCGGGTTCGATCGGCCATTTCGCCTTTGGCATAAATGTATTGCTGAGGTTGTTCGGCTGTTAATTGCATGCAGATCAAATACAAAATTAATTAATAATATAAATGTTTGAGGGGGGTAACTGAAAAATGGTCAACTTATAATTTTGCTGCCCACTGCTATGCAGCCTGTCATAGCTACTGCCAATGCTTGTAAGCTAAGTGCATTATTGTTATCATTACTCCTTCACCAGTAAGCAATGCTATGCCAGAAACACATTCAAATAATGAATTTTTACATACACGACCGCATTTTGAAGTATTGGATGGCCTTAGAGGGGTAGCGGCAGTGGCTGTTGTAGTTTTTCATTTTATGGAAATCGCTATAATCGAACTTAGCAAAAATTTTATTACTCATGCTTACTTGGCGGTTGATTTCTTTTTTTGCTTATCGGGTTTTGTGATTGCCTATGCCTATGATAACCGCATGCTAGGCATGGGCCTGGTTACCTTTGTCAAACTGCGGCTTATTCGCTTGCATCCGCTGGTAGTAACGGGCGCAGTACTGGGATTGTTAAGCTATTTTTTTGACCCCTACAGTACTCTTGTAAAACAATACGGGACAGGGCAGGGCATACTGATGTTCCTGGGTGCATGTTTCATGATACCTTACCCCATTATCAAAGAGCGGTATTACAATCTTTTTCATCTCAACCCGCCAACATGGTCGTTGTTTTACGAATACATTGCCAACGTTTTTTATGCTTTAGTCCTGTGTAAGATTGGCAAAAAGCTTTTGTGGATTTTGTTTATCATCGCTACTGTTGCCGTACTTTTCGAAACACACCGATCTAACGGTTTGGGTGGCGGCTGGGGTAAAGAAGTTTTTTGGGGAGGCCCGGTTCGGGTGTCATATTCATTTTTGGCTGGCATGGTTGTTTACCGCATGCGATGGATTATCCAATCTAAATTGGGCTTCGTATCATTATCAGTTATGCTGCTGGCAGCGCTATTACTGCCTTACGTAACCAGCATTAACCAATACACCGATGCAGCTACGGTATTGTTGTATTTTCCACTGCTAATCTCGTTGGGTGCAGGGGCACAGGTATCGCCGGGGCTGGCTAGGTTATGCAAGTTTTCGGGTGATTTATCGTACCCGTTATATATGACGCATTATCCTTTTGTATGGATATTTTTTAGTTATATAGCTGTCAGGAAGCCACCCATGAGCTGGCTCGAAATTTTGATACCGATATGCGTTTTATTACTGATTGGCTGGGCGTATTTAATCATGGTAACTGTTGATATCCCAATAAGGCGTTATTTGAAACGCAAGTTTATAGATAAGGTATAGACGTTCGGAATGTAATCTTATTGATAAGCGTTTTCATAATAATACTTGTAAATATAATATCAATCAGATAAAGATGGATTGTACTGTGTTTTGAAGAAAGTGAGTTTACCAGTAAAAACTTTCTCCTAAAACCACAGGTTTTAGTAAGCTTGGTTTGCCAAAGAAACATGTGTTGCAACAGATTGTTGCTTTTTACATAATCATAAAAGCAAACTACCAACATGGAAAACTTACAAGCAAAAGGTTACGGGGCTTCGGACTCGTTTTTTAGCAGCCTTAAGCCGATGGCCTTTGAGCGCACACCGCCAAAAGAGGACGAAGTGCTGATTGATATTTTGTACTGCGGTGTGTGCCACTCCGATTTGCATCAGGTAAAAAACGACTGGGGCAATACGTTATACCCCTGCGTACCGGGGCATGAGGTTGTAGGTAGGGTAGCGCAGGCCGGCAGTGCCGTTACTAAACATAAAGTGGGCGATATTGTAGGTGTAGGTTGCATGATTGATTCCTGCGGGCATTGTCATCCATGTAAAGAGGGCGAAGAAAACTATTGCGAGGGCCCGGTTAGCTGGACGGCTACGTATAATGGCTACATGAAGCCTGACGACAGCGGGTTTAACACCTACGGTGGCTATTCGGATAAAATTGTAGTTAAGGAGTCTTTTGTCTTAAGCATTCCGGAGGCGCTTGACATTAAATCTGCAGCGCCTATTTTGTGTGCCGGTATTACCACGTACTCGCCTTTGAAACACTGGGGTGTTAAAGAAGGCAGCAAAGTTGGTATTGCTGGTGTGGGCGGTTTGGGTCACATGGCTATACAGCTGGCTAAAGCGTTGGGCGCTGAAGTTACTGCCATTACCCGTGATGAAGAAAAGCGCGAAGATGCCTTACGCTTTGGCGCCAGCCAAGTACTGGTATCAACCGATAAAGACGCGATGGCAGAAAAAGAATTATCACTGGATTTTATTCTGATTACCATTCCTGACGAGTTTGAGGTTAACGCCTACATCAACCTGCTTAAACGGGATGGTGTTTTGGTTACTGTCGGTTTATTAGCACCATACGAGAAAGCCGTTAACAATATGGGGATGGCTATGCACCGTCGTTCTATTGCCGGGTCATTAATTGGAGGTATTGCCGAAACGCAGGAAGTGCTCGATTTTTGTGCCGAACACCGTATTGCGCCCGAAATAGAAATGATTAACATCCAGGACATCAACGAGGCTTACGACAAGATGACGGACCAGGAAGTGCATTACCGTTATGTGATTGATATGCAATCATTAAAAGACGAAGAAATTAGCTAACTAATTTGATATTTTGTTTAGTTAAACATTTGATCTTATAAACACATCAGGCCGCTTTAGACAAAGCGGCCTGATGTGTTTATTGACTAAAGAATCGGCTATAATTAAAGCAGTCTTCTGACAAAATTACTAAAGGTAAATTACTGCCGTTTCTTGTCCGGATATAACAATCTAAAAGCATTATAGACTGCCTGGTGCATAACGGTGGCATGGTTATCAAAAGGTAGGTAATCAAAAAATACCTGGTCAGGCGCTTTGTTTTCGGCCTTTAGTTTATCGGCCAGCAGGTTGGCGTCAACCTCCATCACCCGCGGCGTTTTGGTTGACGTAAGGCCTTCTTTACCGACGCCGATGTAAACCGCAACATCCCCAAGTTTAGGCGTTTTATAGTCCAGCAGCGAGCCATTATCCCACCATAAGCTTGGGCTAACAATAACGTATTTAGTAAACAGCGACGTGTTTTTAAACAGCACCTCGGTAGCCAGCAGTCCGCCCAACGATTCTCCAATGAGTGTTTTGCTGCTATTGGTTTTATATTTGGACTGGATGAACGGCTGTAATTCTTTTTCTAAAAAATTGATGAACTTATCCGAATGACCAGTGGTTGGGTAGGCTACTTTGTCCGACTGGACGGTTGTTGGGAAGGTAAAATCCCGGCGGCGGTCTACCGTTGCAATGCCCACCACGATAGATTTTGGCAAACGATTGACCCACTCAAAACTATTGAATTGCACTAAGCCAACTACGTGTATAAAATCTTCGTTGACCGAGCCATCCAGCAAATAAATCACCGGATATTTAACCGTGTCCTTTGGGTTATAGCCTTCAGGCATGTAAATGTTTAATATCCGTTTTTCTGCTAAAATTTTTGATGGTAATTCTTCTATCACGCCGATAACCAAGGGCTTAGCAATGATGGCTAACGCTGACGTTTTATTTTGAGCAAACAGCTGATGGCTTATGACTAGAAAAGCAACAAGAATAAAAAGTTTTTTCATTGGGTTTTCAATTCGGATGTTGGCATAAACAGATAATGCGGTAAGCTCAAAGTTACCCGCTCCACAGTGAGGAAACAATCTTATGATGCCAGCGGGATGCTAAAATAAAAAGTACTGCCCTTGCCTTGCTCACTATCCACCCATATTTTGCCTTCATGCCTATGGATGATTTCGGCACAAAGATACAACCCAATGCCAAACCCGGCTATAGTTTGGGTTTGCTGCGATTCTACCCGGTAATAGCGTTCAAATAACTTAGCCTGGTCATCGGCCGAAATACCAAAGCCGGCATCGCGCACACTCACGCGCGCCATGCCGTTTTCGGTTACACAGGCTACTTGTATAGTGCTGCCCACCGGCGAGTATTTAACTGCATTGCTGATAAAGTTATTAATTACCTGGCCAATTTTATCGCGGTCGGCCACCACGTTGGTTTCCTCAACGGGTGCAAAAACTATCCGGTGTGAATTTATCATTACCCGAACTTCGTCTTCCATATCTTTGATTAACGCCGCCATATCAAAACGCTGGTGATTAATATAGATTTTGCCCGATTCGAGCCGTGATACATTTAAAAAGCCGTTAATCAAGGTCGTCATTTTTTTGACCTGATTAGTTGCCTTTTCCAGCGCATTTA
>CAJYSL010000455.1 GCA_913777515.1 uncultured Mucilaginibacter sp. | reverse complement strand
GGTGCATTTCGCCGTACACCTCAATGTTTTTTACCACGGCTTTGCGGTAAGCTTTAAGGCCGCAGTTAAAGTCGTGCAGGTTATCAATGCCCGACATTTTACGGGTGGCTGCGTTAAATAAACGGGTAGGGATAGTTTTACTTAGCGGGTCGTAGCGTTTAGCTTTCCAACCCGATACGAGGTCGTAATTATCTTCGGTGATACGTCGGTAGAGTTCAGGTATTTCATCGGGGCTGTCCTGCAAATCGGCATCCATGGTGATGATGACATTGCCCTGCGCTGCCTCGAAACCAGTATTTAACGCGGCCGATTTGCCGTAATTACGTCTGAACTTAATACCTTTAATACAGGAGTTTTGTGCATGTAACTTGCAAATCACCTCCCACGACCCATCGCGGCTACCGTCATCAACCAGTAATACCTCGTAGGTAAAATTGTGTTCCTGCATTACCCTGCTTATCCAGGTGGTAAGTTCGGGCAGCGATTCAACTTCGTTTAATAAAGGTACAACAACTGATATATCCATGCATCGAAAGCAAAGCCTAAAACAGGCATGATTGCAACAGGCAAAAATATAAAAATACTTGAGTATAGACGACAGGCATCTGACGCGTACTTTGTTTTTAGTTGTGCGATATAGACAATCGTAAGTGAATCTGCACTTACTTAATTTTGTTTCTGATGGTGTTAAAATAAACAGCCGTGCCTGCACCGGTTAAGGCGCCCACTGCTACATCAGACGGATAATGTAAGCCCAGATACATGCGCGAATAAGTAACCGAACCTGCCCATAAAAAGGCCGGAGCCATCACATACCATTTGGGGTAAGCGATAGACAGGGCTGTAGCCGTACTGATAGAAGAAGACGCATGGCCTGATGGGAACGAGTAGTCGCCGGCAATGTAAACCGGTATTACCCTGAAATTATGCCTGAACGGCCGGTCGCGTTTAACTAATTTTTTAACCAGCAATACTAAACCATAAGAGATAGCCGAACTGCTGGCTACATATAAGGCGTTCTGGCGCATTTCTTTATTGTTGTCGATAAGCCCGCCTATCAGCAAACCGGCAGGTACCAGGGCGTTACCGTACAGATTAGTTTTAGACATGGTATAATAAAAATCAGTTTTAAGTGGCGTGCGGCTATCAGCCAGGTTCATCATAATGCGGTCGTCTAAATGCCTGGGGGCAAAGGCCTGAACGTACTGGGCTTGTGCCGGCAAAAAGAATATGGCAAATACTACAACAAAAAAAGCAGATAAATAGCCGACGCTGTTCATGGTAATTAGTACAAGGTTAAGGCTCTAAAGTTCATTAAACAACTTATAAACAAATAAAAAATTTAATGGCTTGTCGACCGTTATTTGATGGAATTTATACGGCTTATTTAAAAGCCGGAGATAGGTTAAAACCAAATGGTATAATTTTTATTATTATGCAATACAATATTGGGGTAACGGCGTCACGCTATCAAGGACATACCATATTGCTAATTTTTTAATCGCCTTATTATGAACTACCAACAACTGCTGGAGCGAGTAAAGCAGCACGTTTTGTCGTATTTTAAAATACAAAGCAACGAGAGATTGATTTACCATAACCGCCGGCATACCGAAGATGTAGTGGCTGCGGCTATGCAAATTGCCAACCACTACCAGTTAGATGATAAAGACTTTTTTATAGTAGTAGCTGCGTCGTGGTTTCATGATACCGGTTACCTGAAAAGCCTGGAGAATCACGAAGAGCACAGTGCGCACATTGCCGAAGAATTTTTGAGAGCGCAGCAAGCCGACGAGGAGGTGATACAGCAGGTAAAAGCTTGTATTATGGCCACCAAGGTACCACAGCGCCCTAACGGCTTATTGCAGGAAATTATTTGCGACGCCGATTTGTTCCATTTAGGTACAGATGATTTTGACGACAAAAACAAACTGATGCGCAAAGAATGTAAAACTGCACTCGATTGCGATTTCAGCAAGCAGGACTGGCGGCATAAAACTATTCGCTTTATGCAGGCGCATCATTATCATACAGACTATGCCAAAATGCTGCTGAGCGACCAGAAAGAAAAAAACATACAGCGGCTAAAAGACAAAGAAGCTGAATGGATGGAAAAAAACAAGACTGAGGAAAAAACATCCAAGGAGGAAAAAGCTGAGGAAAACGTGAGCCCGGCCGGTATTCCGCTGTTTTCTTCGACTACGCCAGCGAATGATACAAGCGTATTTAAAGAGAAAGAAGTGAAGAAAAAGGAGCGCCCCGATAAAGGTATTGAAACCATGTTCAGGGTAAGCTCGAGCAACCACCAGCGCTTGAGCGACATGGCCGATAATAAAGCTCATATCATGATTACGGTAAACTCCATCATCTTGTCGGCAATCATCAGTTTGTTGCTACGCCGCCTGGAAGATTACAGTTACCTGGTTATCCCCACCTTTATTATCCTGGTGGTAAGTTTAACCACCATGATTTTTGCCATACTGGCTACCCGCCCGTCGTTGCCCGAGGGACGGTTTTCGGCAGAAGATGTGGACAACAAGAAAGTGAATCTGCTCTTTTTTGGTAATTTTTACCGCATGAATTTGCAAGACTATGTAGCTGGTATGCGCAACGTAATGGCCGACCGCGAGTTTTTATATGGCAGTTTAATTATTGACGTATACTCGCAAGGTGTGGTGTTGGGCCGCAAGTACCGCTTGCTGCGCATCTCATACAATATCTTCATGTTCGGCCTTATTGCATCGGTGTTAGCCTTTATTATCGCATCAGCTATTAACGGTCAGGGCAAACATTAAAATCATGGATTTTAAATACTTTAACCGCGACGTTAGCTGGCTATCGTTTAACGAGCGGGTGTTGCAGGAGGCCGACAGAGCCAATTTACCTGTATTGGAGCGGATTAATTTTTTATCTATCTACTCGTCTAACCTGGATGAGTTTTACCGGGTACGTATGCCGGTTTTGCAGGCTTTAAACAAACTGCAAAAACGAAAAGAAGATTTAACATCCGGAAGCGCACAACCTGATGATTTAACCAAAGCCCAGGAGCAAATACTACAGCAGCAGGAGCACTACGGGCAAATATTAACAAAATCTATACTGCCGCAATTACATGAGAATGGAGTTCATTTGTTATACAATGAGCCCTTCCCGCCGCAGATTGTACAGCAGGCAAGCAATTATTTTTTAAGCCAGGTAATGGCTTTTTTGCAGCCGGTGAGGCTATCATCGGGTAGCGACTTTTTTCCGGAGAATAACGAGCTTTATTTGCTCGTCTTGTTGGGTAATGAGGACAAGGAAGAAGTGGTGGTGGTGCACGTTCCGTCGGACGAGTTGCCTCGCTTTTTTAGCATTGAAGTACAGGATGAGCAATACATTGTTTTTTTAGATGACATCATCCGTTATAATTTAGACAAGGTATTCACCGAAAAGATAAACGGATGCTACAGCTTTAAAATTACCCGCGATGCTGAGCTGGATTTTAAAGACGAATACAGCGGCGATTTAGCCGATGCGCTGGAGCGGCAATTGCGGAAGCGCGATTATGGTTTTGCTACCCGCTTTTTGCATCAGCCCGGTGTGCCGTTAAGGGTGCTGCACCAGGTTTGCCAGTGGCTGGGGGTAAACGAGCGTAGTTTGGTAGCCGGCGGCGTTTATCACAACCTGAAAGATTTGGCCGACCTGCCCATCAGCAACGAATCTTTAAAAGCCGAAAAATGGCCGACATTAAACTTTACTGCCCTGCCCGAAACACAATCGGTTTTAAATCAGATTGGCGTGCAGGACTATCTTTTGCACCCGCCTTATCATAGCTATGATACCATTTTACGCTTTTTTAACGAGGCGGCCATCCGGCCCGATGTAGAAGAAATTTACACTTCACTCTACCGCGTAGCCAGTGATTCTAAAATTGTGAACGCTTTGATTAGCGCAGCTAAAAATGGCAAGAAAGTAAATGTACTGGTGGAACTGAAGGCCCGTTTTGACGAGGCCAATAATATCAAATGGGCCAAAAAGCTGCGTGCGGCCGGTGCGAAAATTATTTATAGCGTTACAGCACTGAAAGTACATGCTAAGATAGCTTTGGTAAAAATCAAATCTGGAGACCGTACCCTGTACCGGGGCTTGCTGG
>CAJYSL010000454.1 GCA_913777515.1 uncultured Mucilaginibacter sp. | reverse complement strand
TGGGTAGTGAGGCGGATGGTTTGCCGCTTACCTCCCGGATTAGCCACATCCCAACTTACACTTTTATAATCAGCCAGCGAGGTTGGGCTATCCATCATGTATTGCATGTTGGGCGCCGAATAAAAACCGTCGTTCTCGGGCTTTAGCTGCGTGGCTACCTTCCAGCCGTATTTTTCGGTGTCGTTAAACTTAAAACGTACCGGGCGGTTTTCCATGCCCTTAACCCAGGCAAATGCTGCCGGCATATTAAAGTGTGCAGTGCTGGCATCAATACCTACGTAGGTACCATCCATATAATTACCGAACAAGGTATAGTTGATTATTACGGTATTGCCATGCTGCGCAATTTCGTAAACATCACCCTCTACCTGTTTTATGGTTAACGGCGTATTTTTCTCGCCATAGGCTTTTACATTATAAATATTTTTGCCAAACTCGTGGGTAGCATAGCGCCCCGGCGATGAGCGGCTCATCCTGAAGCGCATAACCCCGGCTGGCACCTGCGGAACCAACATACTGATTTCGGCCTCGTGGTGTACAGCATTAGGAAATGATACGGTATACACAATGTCGCTTTGTGCAAATGCCCCGGTCGACAACAAAAGGGCCAATGCTGATGAGTAAAGTTTTTTCATATAAGTGCCGTTTGCAGCCCTGAAAATAGAATAAAAATAGCAGATATGAACCTCAAGGATATCAAAAGGCTAATTAACGCCGAATTTTTACAAACCAGCATACTTTTAATGCCGGTGCTGCGTTCAACAGCCAGGTGAAAATAGCTGGTAAAACCATGATCATTTAACTTTTATTTACTTTTATCGCGCTGGCGTTGCAGCCATTAAAACTTAACTTATAATTGCGTGTATTTTGCTGGTAACATCAGGCTTATACACCATTATATACTCTTAATTTATGAAGATTATTATCCACGGAGGTTTTTTCAGCGAGTCGGGCACTAACCAGGAAGTTAAACTGGCCAAACAGGAATCATTAAAAAAGATTGTACAACAGGGTTATGATTACCTGCAAACTCATAGCGCTGCCGAAACCGTAGTTTATACTGTGGCTTTACTGGAGGATGACCCGCTGTTTAATGCCGGTACCGGTTCGCAAATACAAAGCGATGGCTGTATCCGGTTAAGCGCCTCGTTGATGGATGGCAAAACACTTAAGTTTTCGGGTGTAATTAATGTGGAGGAAGTTAAAAACCCTATTTACCTTGCCCAGATGCTGCAAGGCTCCGAAGACCGTGTATTAAGCGGTAAAGGTGCGCAGCAATACGCCCGCGAAAACGGTTTTGACTATTATAACCCCGAAATACAACAACGCCGCCAGGAATATGAAACCAAACTGAACGACTCGATACGTTTAGGTACCGTGGGTTGTGTGGCGCTGGATGCCGATGGCAATTTGGCAGCCGCTACCTCAACCGGTGGTAAGGGTTTTGAAATACCCGGCCGGGTAAGCGACTCGGCCACGGCTGCGGGCAACTACGCCAATGAGTATGCCGGAGTATCGTGCACCGGTGTTGGCGAAGACATAACCAGCGGCGGCTTAGCCACTAAAATTGTAACCCGCGTTACCGACGGCATGAGTTTGCAACAGGCTACCGAAAAAACTTTAACTGAAATGAAACCTTTTGACGGCTTTGCCGGTATAATAGCGCTCACAGCGAAAGGCGATGTACACTATGCTGATACACACCCTTATATGGTTTGGGCGGCGTTTGATGACGGCGTAAAAGTTTTTAATTAAATTACACTGACGTTGCCCTGAGTTTATTAAAATAGCTCTATTTTTAGGTATTGATTAATTTATTTTATCACAACTCAAGCATGAGTTCTATGAAAGTATTATTACCCGCGTTATTTTGTTTGTTTGGTTTCTCGGCTTCGGCACAATGGCTCCCTTTTTTAAAACATAAACGCTACCCCGCGTTGCCCGAAGTTTGCAGCGCACCGGTACAAGTTAAAGCGCAAGCCTTAAGTAAAGCTGCGGTTAAGCCCGGGATTTTAGGGTTAACCTCGTACGGCCTGTCGCTTAATGAATATACCGTAATGAAAACGGCCCAACACCAAATGCGGTTTAGAGAATACGAAAATGCCAGCTACAGTTTTAACGAATTGGCCAAGATTTATGTGCAGTTAAACAAAATGTCTGAAGCTAAGTGGTTCTTTTTGCAAAGCAACAACTTATCGCGCCAGCAAAACAACGACCGCTTAACTATTGCCAACCTGATTGAACTGGCTTCGGTAAAATCGACCATCGGCGATTTTGAACTGGCCCAGCAGGACTTAGATGAGGCCCGCAGCCTGGCCGCTGCACATAACTGGCAGGATGATTTAGCTAACGTGCAAAAAAGCGTAAACGGTCTGCAACGCAACAAACTGATTGTGCTGAAACCCGAAGCCGGGATAGCTCAAACTGCCGAACATAACTTGTAGTAAATCAGTTACAATGTATTTAGGGTTAACCTTATTTTTATATTTACCTAAAATATAGTTGAGCCTTAAAACATTGTTCATAAAAATATATTTGTATACAAGAGACAGCTAAATTGCTGTCTCTTTTTTATTTACTTTGGAAATTGTATAATATAGGCACTAATATTGATGTTTTATAAAAACGCTATAGACTTAAAAACCATAAAAGAGATGTTTAAAAGATTATATATGTTCCTGGTGATGGGTGCTGCCCTGGCCTGCCAGGCATCAACCTCGGCGCCAGGCAACGTAGACGGTTCCACCAATTTGCAGCCCGACCAGGTTCAAAGTCAGGTAGCAAAGGAGGTAGCCTCGCTCATTTCGAGCTATAATTACAAAAAAGTTCCGTTGAATGATTCACTATCGGCTGTGGTGTACGACCGTTACATTAAGGCTTTAGACGAAAATCACAACTATTTATTGGCTTCAGATTTAAAAGATTTCAGCCGTTTTAAAACCGTGATTGATGACGACTTGAAAGCCGGTAACCTGAACGATGTATTTTACATTTTCAATGTATATCAAAAACGTTACTTGGAGCGTATCAACTATTCGTTGACTCAGTTGGATAAGAACTACGATTATACCAAAAACGAAAGCTTCACTTACGACCGTGAGAAAGAGCCATGGATGGGTAGCGAGGCCGACATGAATAAATTGTGGTCGCAACGTGTGAAATACGATCTGCTTAACCTTAAACTGGCAAGTAACGACGTTACTAAAAACAAAGAAACTTTAAGAAAGCGTTATCAAAACCTGATTGCTCAGGCCAAAAAACTTTCTAACCAGGATGTTTTCCAGTTGTTTATGGATGCCTTTACCGAGTCGGTAGACCCGCATACTAACTATTTTAACCCGGCTAATGCGGCCAACTTCAATATTGAGATGTCACGCTCGCTGGAAGGTATAGGCGCGTCGCTGCAGTCAGAAAACGAATACATCACCATCAAAAGTATTGTAGCAGGAGGCCCTGCCGATAAAAGCCGTCAGCTTAATATCGACGACCGTATTGTTGCAGTAGCTCAAGGCAAAACAGGCGAGTTTCAGGATATTGTGGGCTGGCGTATTGAAAATGCTATTGCCTTAATTCGCGGTACTAAAGGTACAGTGGTTCGCTTACGTTTGCTGCCAAAAGGTGCAGGTGCAAAACCGCATGTGGTAGAAATGGTGCGTGAAAAAATTGTGTTGAAAGACCAGTTGGCTAAAAAAGAAGTCCGCACTTATAACCAAAATGGTAAAACCGTAAAAATCGGTATTATTAATGTACCGGCCTTCTATATCGACTTTAATGCTTATCGCGCTAAGGATCCGAACTATCAAAGCACCACCCGCGACGTTAAATTGATTTTAGATACCCTGAAACGTGAAAACGTGGATGGTGTAATCTTAGATTTACGCCAGAATGGCGGTGGCTCCTTGATTGAAGCCATTGAGCTTACCGGCTTGTTTATTAAGGATGGCCCGGTAGTACAAGTTCGCGACACCCGCAACCGTGTTGAAGTTAACGAAGATGAAGATTCGTCAGTAGCTTATGCGGGGCCATTAGCGGTAATGACCGACCGTTTCAGCGCTTCCGCATCAGAAATTTTTGCCGGTGCTATCCAAGATTACGGACGCGGTTTAATTATTGGTACCCAAACTTATGGCAAAGGTACCGTACAAAGCGCTATCGAGCTGGATAAGGTCATCAACCCATCATTGAGAGACATGATTACTTCGATGACTAAAAAGGCGAATGGTACCGGTGCTGAATCGAGATTTGGCCAGTTGAACTTAACCGTAGCTAAGTTTTACCGTATCAGTGGTAGCTCTACCCAGCACAAAGGTGTATTACCGGATATCAGTTTCCCGTCTGTAATTCCGTTAGACAAATATGGCGAAGATACCGAACCATCGGCTTTACCTTTTGATATGATTGCCAAGAGCAACTATACCAAAGTGGGAGATTTGAGCGGCGTAATCCCTCAGTTAACAAAAGCTCATGAGCAACGTATGGCTAACAACGCCAACTACAAGTACCTGTTAGAAGATATTGCCGATTATAAAAAACGCCAGAACGAAACCAGCGTCACCTTAAATGAGCAACAACTTAAACAGCAACGCGATGCTGATGAGCAAAAGGCGTTTGAGCGTAATAACCTGCGCCGTGCTGCCTTAGGTTTAACCCCATTGCAAAAAGGCCAGACCCGCCCTAAAAACGAAGACCTGGACTTTTTAAAAATGGAAGCCGGACAAATTTTGACAGACTTTATCGGTTTGGATAAATCGGCCCGCTACACCAATAACTTAACTGCTCCGGCCCAACAGCCGCAACAACCTAAATAATCAATAAGAAAATTGACATAAACGTACAAAGCCCGGCAGATTTGCCGGGCTTTGTACGTTTATAGAGTTACTATCTCACGTAATTTATCTGCCCTTATTAAGCATCTAACTTTCATTATTTAAGTGGTTGTAGCAAATTGCGCGGTACGAAATTCAATATTATAAAATGCTCGCCCAATCTACTTATCTTTAATGAATGGATTTCGAGCCGGTACATTTTCAGCCTAAACACGTATTACTGCAAAAGCACATCAGCTACTATTACTTTTTACGAACCAAGGACTCGTTTGAAGTTAAATATTACGCGTTTCCACATACACACACTGTTTTAAACATTCATCGCCGGGCAAATTTTGAAATCAAGGATTATTATACCCGGGTTTATGCTGACGCTGCGGTGGAATACAACACCTGCGTGCAGGGCATCAGAGAATATCCTTTACTGGCACACCTTCAAGGCGGACTAGACAAAGTCACCTTATTATTTAAGCCACTTGGGCTTAGCTGCTTTGGCATACCAGACTTTGGAGACGCCTACCCAAAACCAAGTATGATTTTTACAGCCTGGGATGATCATGTGCTGTACCCGAAATTTCTGAGAAATTTTTATGCGACCGATGATATAGAAGAGCGCCGTGACGTGTTAGAAGACTTTTTGTTAGCTATGTATGCTGACTCGAGCATCAACAACGTGTTATTTCAAGCTGTTGAGTTGATGGGCAATTTTGACGACGATATATCAATAGAAAATATTTGTGAACAGCTCAATATCAACGTGCGTACATTTTATCGACTGTTCAAAAGGCACTTGGGTGTTTCGCCGGTAACGTATCGTAAGGTAGCAAGATTCAGGCATTCCCTTCAAAGCAAAATTTTCGATACCAGCATAAAGCGCCTTACAGATATTGCTTACAAAAGCAATTATTACGACCAGGCGTACTTTAATAAAATGTACCGCAGTTTGACAGGCTCTAACCCTCAACGGTTTTTTAAAAAAGTTGACAGCTTTGCTGATGACCGGTTGATATTTGAGTTTATGGAAAAAAAGCGCTTGTCCGAAAAGTACAATTTTGAATAGCGAAGATGTGCTTCCTTTGGAGCTATAATTCATCCATATGAAATCACTTAGCATCATCAGCCTGCTTATTGTAAGTATGCTTACATCACCAAGGGCAACAGCGCAACTCAATAAAAAGCTGGCATTGCAGTTAAAGGCTATTTATAAATCGGATCAGATGTACCGCGTTGCTGCTATTGCAGCGGCTAAAAAGCATGGGGCATACTCGCAGCAAGATAATGACTTGATGAAAAAGCAAAGCGCTGCCGACTTGGCCAACCTGGCCAAAGTAGAAAAAATTATTTCTAAGTATGGTTACCCGGGCAAGTCGATGGTGGGAGCACAAAACA
>CAJYSL010000453.1 GCA_913777515.1 uncultured Mucilaginibacter sp. | reverse complement strand
TTTTGGTAAATCGGCAGTAACTGAAATGTAGCGGCTAACATGCCGTAAAGTTACCAAATCTGCAAAGCCTTAAGTTGTACTATTTTAGTATTATTGTAAATAAAATAAAAAGTTATTTGGCTTTTTGTCGGGTTAAATCAACCTTATCTAAATTCACATAACGCGGAAGTATACAGGCGGCGAGGTAGAAAACAGGCGAGGCGAATAAAGTGTAATCAAACTCTGCTAAGGTTAAACCGAAGACGTATCGGGTTATCCGATTAGCTATTAAGATGGAAAATAAAATACCATAAACAGACAGCCAGGCTATCTTAATCCACTTCACTTCATGTTTAACGAGCCCGATGTAGCCAATTGTCACATTGAGCAAAACGCCGGCTAATTTCAGGTGTTCAGCGTTGAAACTGGTATTCAAACCAAGTCTGTTAGCTAGTACGTCTAAAACAGATTGTTTACATAGCAACGTTAAAACAAGCAAAACAGTGAAGAAGAAAATCTCACGCTTTTTGAGTTTCATGAGCAAAAGACGCTTTCAGGTACGAAATCCAAACCAACATGATGATGGCATAAATTAGCGTAGTGAAAACATAATGATGGAAAAATTCGAATCCGCTGTATTGGTAGTAACCCAGGAACGATAATATAATACAGCGAATTACATTGAATGCAAAAAGACCAACCACACCCGGGATAATATATCCCACCATGCGTTTGGTGTTTGATGGAATACAACATATAAAAGCAATATAAAGCGCAGTTACATCCAGGCCATTGCAGGCGTTAGAAATGTTAAGAATAGGCCTTCCGCTAAAAAAAAGCGTAATCCAACCGTTTTCCATGCCTGATGTAGTCACATGGTGTAAAGAAAATACGTTGAGTAAAAAACTGGTAGTTCCGGCTAACGTGCTCGAAAAAAAGGCATCCAAGTCGTTATTGGTACTCAATAGTTTGTTATGTACGAGGTTCCAAACCAGCAGGCAAAGGAATGCACGCAGAATAAATACCCGTAACGGTTTAGGAACCTCTAAAATCTGTTGCTTTACGTTAGATGCGGTAAGTTTCATGATATCAACAGTCGCAGGTATTAAATTGCGTCAACATTGCTATTTTCTTGCTTGCGTTTATACATCATCCACACTGCAACACTACCACCTGCAAGCATCAATAAGCCAATATGGTCGTTTAACGGAACGTTAGGGGCTTGAATGTTACAGCCGTTGTTAGGAAAGTTTTTGTTATTGGGGTTGCATGGGTGAGCAGGGTGTGAAGGATTATTCGGGTTGTTATCGCTCCATGGTCCATTAGGTACATTCTGATATCCGTTAGGATTACCCTGCCCTTGCCCGTTGCCATTGTTACCATTGGTTGGGCTACCATAATCGCTGTTGTAAGGACCACCATTACCGTAACCGGCACCAGTGTTGCCATTACCGTTGTTTCCGTTCCCGTTATTACCATTATTCCCATTGCCATTTCCATTGTTTTTGGATGAGCTTTGTGATGTGCTATACATTTGGTTTACAGAGGATAAACTCGAAACCATTGGAGTTTGATACTGGCTGGAATACAAGTTATTTGACTGCGCAAAAGATGTAGAACAAGTGACTAAGAATAAAGAAACGCTGGTAATTATTTTCATTGGTAATAGATGTAATAGTTAAATACTTTTCGTTGGTTGTAATAAAGTGTTCAGTCGGTTAATTTGTTTTGTAGCTATCGAGCTAAATTTTAATTAGCTGGAAATAACCTACAGTTAAATAGTGGCCAAAATGTGTTCCAAAGTTTATAGAGGGTGTGAAGTGCCTCAGGAAGAAGGGCCTGATAAATCATGGAAACGGCTTTTTTTTAAGAAAAACGCAATATTTTATCTCTTTAGGAATTATTTGTTATCAAATAAATAATTTATTAACATATTGAGTTCCTCTTGTGGGTAACCACAGTAGAGTTCAAGTGGGAATTTGCTTACACTAAATGGGGAAATTTTGGGGATAAATTTCGCTTATAAAGAAAAAGGCGTTTATCTGTAAGTTAGGAAGTGTCGGCTACAGACTTAGTGTTGACTGAGGTATGTCAGCGTGATAGTGAAACTCCAGTCGCAAAGCCGCGCAGACTCAATTGTGCAAGTTTGAGGCACAGTTTATTTGCACAAAGCTACAGGATGATAAAAACTTTTGGATCCGGAAATTAATGATGTTCGAGTGCTATCGAAGCAAAACCTTCGATGGAATAATAAGCGGATGCATTATATCGCAGTAGCTCAAATAGAATTAAGCAACTGCGATATACTTTTATTTTGAATTTAGCTCTTGCAGGCAGGAGTTTGGTTGCTTCTGCGGTAGCTGTACCAAGCCGCTGCTAAACCACCGGCAATAATCAGTAAGCCAATGTGGTCATTGATAGGCACATTGGGCGTAGGTTTAACGCATCCATCGCCATCATGGTGGTTATTGTGCCTGCAGCCTCTTGAAGTGCAGCCATCACCTCTGTAATGTCTGGGATGCCGACAATCTACATCGGTACTGCCGCCGCCACCGTAACCGCCACCACCATAGTTGCCACCACCACTGTAACCGCCGCCTCCATAGCCACCGCCGCCACCATAGTTACCGCCGCCTCCATAGCTACCGCCGCCACCATAGTTACCGCCACCACCATAGCTACCGCCACTGCCATAACCACCGCCACCGTAGCTTCCACCGCCATAGCCGCCATAACTATTGGTGTTGTAAGACCCGTCGCTGGAGTAAGCAGACATATTGCTTGCTGTTAGTAACAAAAAAATAAATGAGAAGATAATTGATGATTTAGTCAATTTGGTTTTGATGGAGTAATGAGTCACGGCTTTAAATAAGATGTTGTTCAATAGTTTACTTGAAAATGCAATTACCATATCAGCACAAGTGAGTTGAGTAATGGTAGCCTCTGTCGATCCTATTTTCAAAACATAGTCCAACTAATGCTTTAAATTGTAACTCCGTCATTAAAAAAAGCAGGTAATTTAATTTGATGAATAATTTATTTTTAAATAATTGATAATCAATATTTTGAATTTTAAAATGTAAGTATTTACCTGGAAAAAAATCAAAAAAAGGAGAGAAATGTAAGTGGCTACGGAACTAAACCTGCGTAGCTAATTCCTCAGTTTGAGGAAAATTAAAGAATAAAGAAAAATTATTTCCACACTTGTTTTGCTAATAAGATTGTTGATGATGCTGATTGATTAGTATTTCAATAATATTTAGGCAAAAATTTGGGAAATTATTAATTATCAAGCGCCGATATACAGTTCTACTCCTTCTCGCCAATTTGCTATCCGAAAATTTCTGATAATTGCTTAACTTTCTTCCAGCGAAAGCGTTATTAGACCATTGGGCTGATAGGGCACAAGTACCTGCAGTTGTTGCCCGCCAATTATATATGAAAATAAATTACTTATCCATTTTAAAATTCAACATCATAGTTGCCGTTATTGCGGTTCTTTTTACCGCTTGTAAAAAAGGCGGCTCTACCGATCCTGCTCCGGTACTCAAGCCATTAGCAACCCTGGGTTTGTATCAATATACCGATAACACTAATAAGCGAATATTTATTCCTATCAGTCAGATAGGCAGCCAGCAGGTAACTTACTTTGGTATTTTTGATACTGGTTCATCAGGTCTTACCATGGATGCTAATGGCTTGATACCTGCGTCCATGATTAACAGTAACGGAATTCAATTCGCTGGTGACTCAATCAGTGTAAATGGAATCACTATCACTAACAAAACGGCCATCGTTTCATACGGCGACTTAACCGGGAGTACAAAAGAATACGGCAACCTGGCGTATGCACCCATCACTATTGGTAACTCCGCAGGTTCGGTTACTACTAAGCGTATTGCGTTTTTTCTGTATTACAAAATTGTAGATGGTACAGGCAAGCAGATGCCGCAGCATTCGGCCGACGTTTTTGGGGTGGGGCCGGGTAATGGCAGTGGGTTTAGTTACGCGGCTATCGAGAGCCCGCTTAATGGCTTTACGTTGCCAACAGGCGTGACCAGTGGTTTTAAGCTGGCCAAGCTTAGTAGTCCATTCACTACCCAAGGCGATTTTGTGCGTAATTTACTGACCATCGGTTTAGTGCCTGACGATTTAGCGACTGCTTCCGGCTTTGTAATGCACCCACTTACCAGTTATTCTACAGGCGGATATTCGCCAAACATCCCGGCCACCATCACTTATGGCTCAACATCAACCGCGGCATTAGTACTATTTGATACCGGTGCTCCGTCTGTTACCGTAATTGAAAATAGTAAAGAAACCAAAGCGCTTGGTCTTTTACCGGCCGGTACCGATGTCACTATCACTACTAATAAAGGTTTTGTTTACAAGTATACCACCACATCAACCGGCAACCTGACGCAGATACAAAATCCCAATATAAGCGGCGATTATCGATCTGTATTAAGCATTAATTTTTTTGTTGATAATCAAATGCTCACTAATTATTCGGGGCATATTATAGGTTTGAAAAATTAAGTAGTCGTTTATCAGGTTAGATTAACCGTAACGAATAATTAGAGCCGACGCAATAGCTATAACGTGTCGGTTTTTTCGTTTTAAGAGTGCATTAACATTTTACAAATTTTCAACATTGAACTTTAAGTAGACCGCAAAGCCGTAATTTTAACGTTTATTAAATTTTAAGACGCTTGGGCAAAAACGCTACCAAAGAAACGCCGCTAATGCAGCAGTACAATCAAATCAAGGCCAAATATCCGGGGGCTTTGTTGCTGTTTCGCGTAGGCGATTTTTACGAAACCTTTGGCGAAGATGCCGTTAAAACAGCCGGTATTTTAGGCATCGTGCTGACCCGCCGGGCCAATGGTGCTGCTACACACATCGAGCTGGCAGGCTTTCCGCACCACTCGCTCGAAACCTACCTGCCCAAACTGGTTCGTGCCGGACAACGGGTGGCTATCTGCGACCAGTTGGAAGACCCGAAGATGACCAAAACCATCGTTAAACGGGGCGTAACAGAGCTGGTTACGCCAGGCGTAGCGGTGAGTGATAACATTCTGCAACAAAAAAGCAACAACTACCTGGCTTCTGTATATTTTGAAAAAAGTAGTTTGGGCATTGCTTTTATTGATATATCAACGGGTGAGTTTTTAACAGCACAGGGTAATGCCGATTATATTGACAAGCTGTTACAGTCATTCAGTCCAAGTGAAATTATTTTCCCCAAGAGTTGTAAGCGCGACTTTACCGATAAGTTTGGCGAAGGTTATTATACCTACATGCTCGATGATTGGGCTTACAGCGGCGATTATCCGTACGAAACCCTGACCAAGCACTTTGGCGTAAAGTCGCTCAAAGGTTTTGGTATTGAAAAATTAAATTTGGGTATTGTGGCTGCCGGTGTAGCGTTGCATTACTTAAATGAAACTGAGCACCGCAATTTAACGCACATCAGCGCCATCAGCCGTATTGAGGAAGACCGCTATTTGTGGCTCGACCGGTTCAGCATTCGCAATCTTGAACTGGTGGGCTCGGCCAACGAAAATGCCGTAACATTGGTGGATGTACTCGACCATACCTGTTCGCCAATGGGTGCACGTTTGTTGCGCCGTTGGATTGTGATGCCGCTGAAAGAGCTTAAGCCTATACAAGACCGGTTGAATGTGGTACAACACCTTATTGACCATGAGGAACTGCGAGATGATTTGCAGAGCTGCATACGCCAGATAGGGGATTTAGAAAGGCTCATCAGCAAAATTGGTTTACAAAAAGCCAATCCACGCGAGGTTTGTCAGTTGCGCAAGGCTTTGCAGGCTATCAGTAACATTAAACTGATGTGCACCCAGCAGGGGCAGGGTAGCGAGGCACTGATGGCTATAGGCAATCAGCTTAACCCGTGCGATTATATCTGCGAAAAGATAGGCCGCGAATTACACGCCGAACCGCCGGTACAGTTGGTTAAAGGCGGTGTAATGGCTGAGGGAATACATGAGGAGCTTGACCGTTTGCGTAAGATTGCTTTTGGCGGTAAAGGTTATCTGCTCGAAATACAGAAACGCGAAGCAGAACACACCGGTATACCATCGCTTAAAGTAGCTTTCAATAACGTATTTGGTTATTATCTGGAAGTTACCCATGCGCACCGCGATAAGGTACCTACCGACTGGATACGCAAGCAAACACTGGTTAATGCTGAGCGCTACATTACCCCTGAGCTTAAAGAATACGAAGAGCAGATTTTAGGAGCCGAAGAAAAAATACTGGCCTTAGAAACGCAGCTGTATAACGATTTACTGTATGCTTTAACCGAGTATATCAAACCCATACAGCTCAATGCGCAACTAATTGCCAGGTTGGATGTGCTGCTCAACTTTGCTACCGTTTCTATCAAAAACTACTATGTAAAGCCGCAAATTAATGATGGCTTATTGATTGATATTAAAGGCGGCCGCCACCCGGTAATTGAAAAGAATTTGCCGCCCGGCGAAGAGTATATTACTAACGATGTTTACCTGGATTCGGAAAGCCAGCAGATTATCATTATCACCGGTCCAAATATGGCAGGTAAGTCGGCTTTGTTAAGACAAACCGGCTTAATTGTATTGCTGGCGCAGATGGGCTGCTTTGTGCCGGCCAAACAAGCGGTTATTGGCTTGGTTGACAAGGTATTTACCCGGGTAGGGGCGTCGGACAACTTATCGTCGGGTGAGTCTACGTTTATGGTGGAGATGAACGAAACCGCCAGTATCCTGAATAACCTGAGTAACCGGAGTTTAATATTGCTTGACGAGATTGGGCGTGGTACCAGTACTTATGATGGTATATCTATTGCCTGGGCTATTGCCGAGTATTTGCATAACCATCCCGGCGCTAAAGCTAAAACGCTGTTTGCTACCCATTATCACGAGTTGAACGAACTCACCAATATGTTTGGCCGCATCAAAAATTTTAATGTTACGGTTAAAGAGGTTGGTAACCAAATCATCTTTTTACGCAAACTGGTACCGGGCGGCGGCGAACATAGCTTTGGTATCCACGTGGCTAAACTGGCCGGTATGCCGCATAAGGTTCTTATCCGTGCCAATGAGATTTTGAAAAAGCTGGAAGCCGAGCGTACCGGTGGTGAAAACATTAAAGAAAGTATTAAAAAGGTGCAGAAGCAGGCTTTGCAGTTGCAGATGTTTTCTATAGACGACCCCGTATTGGTGAAAATACGCGATATGCTGAACAACCTGGATGTAAATACCCTGACACCTGTTGAAGCACTGATGAAGTTAGACGAAATTCAACGGTTGATTAAAGGATAGAAGAATCGGTAAATCAAAGTACCTTAAAAGATAACCTATAACAGAAAAGCCGCAATTCAATTTGAACTGCGGCTTTTCTGTTGGGGCGAAATATTAAATTATTTCTTTTTGCCTTGAGCTTGTTGTTGTGCCTGCTGTTGCTGGCGCATCATCTCTTCCAGTTTAGCCTGGAAACCAGATTTTTTCTTCTTGGTATCTTCAGGCTTGTTTTTGTTTTCCTGAATTTGCGCGTGTATCTTTTTGTCATCCACCCACAAACGAATCAAATATTGTTGCAGGAAGGTAAACATGTTGGCCAGGAAGTAATAATAATTCAGACCTGACGGATAACTGTTCAGGAAGCCCAGGAACATGATAGGGCTGATGTAACCTATGTACTTCATCTGCCCGGTAGCACCCGATACCTGGTTATTAAAGTAGGTATAAATCAGGGTAGAGATGGTCATTAGTAAACACATCGCACTTAAGTGGTTACCTAAGAAAGGAACGTTAAAGCCAAAATTGATTACCGCATCATAAGTCGACAAATCTTTCATCCATAAAAAGCTTTCGCCGCGTAGCTCAAATAAGCTTGGGAAGAAACGCAGGAAGGCGAAGATGATAGGCATTTGCAGCAATAACGGTAAACAACCGCCCAGCGGGTTAACACCTGCTTTACGGTACAGTTTCATATACTCTTGCTGTAATAGGGTAGGGTTATCTTCGCCCACTTTGGCTTTAATCTCGTCCATCTCCGGCTTCAAAACTTTCATTTTGGCCATGCTCAAGTACGATTTGTAGGTCAACGGCGATAACACCAGTTTCAGCAACACAGTTAGGGCCAATATTACAAAACCCATATTCCAGTGAAACTGCTGTAAAAAGTTAAATACCGGAATAACCGCCCAGCGGTTAATAAACTTAAGAGGTCCCCAACCTAAATCAATCTGTTTTTCCAGGTTGTAACCTTGTTTTTGCAAGGTGCTGAAACGGTTAGGGCCAAAGTAAAACTCCATCGGGTAAACGCCCGAGTTATTATCAATCAGCGTTAAACCGGCTTTCATCTGCTTAACATCGGTCGAGTTTACATCTGTACTAACAGCGATATTTACTTTGTCAAAACCTTGTTTGGCTATCAGTACGTTTGAGAAGAAGTGCTGTTTGAAAGAAATCCACTGGATTTTTTCGTCGGCAATTTGCTTACTGTCGTCTTTATTCAGTTTCAGGTAATCAACGTCGTCTTCGGTAGTTTTATAATAAACGGTCGAATACAAACGCTCCTGGGCCAAATCTTTTTCTTGCTTGTGCAGACTGGCGGCCCAGTTAAGCGTTAGGGCTTTGCTGCTTACCACGTTGTCCAACCCATTGGTTTTAATAGTAAAACCAAGTTTGTAACCGGTGGCAGGTAAGGTGTAAACGTAATCAATATATTGCGTAGGGCTATAGCTTAAGCGCATTGTGATGGCGCTGCTATCAGAGCCGGCAATCTGAGGTGTAGAGGTCGATGGAGTAAAATAGCGGTCGTTAGTATTTACTTTTGTACCACCGGCGCTAAAGTTTAAGCCAAACTGGTTATTGTTACCATCAAATAAAATCAGCGGCTTTTTGTCGAAGGTTTTAAAGTTTTTAAGCTCTACGCTGTAAACCCGGCCGCCGCGGCTGCTCAGTTTTACGCGGATGTCTTTATTTTCGAGCGTAATCAGTTGTTCCTGGCCAACGGTTGAGCCACCAAAAGGTGCTTTAAGGGCAGCCGAATCAACTACAGGAGCTTTTGTTGCGGAATCTTTTACGGCTACCGCAGGTGCTTTTTTAAGAGCGCCGGCTTTTTTAAGAGAGTCGAGATGCTCAATTTGACGAGCCTTTTTAGCCTCCTCTTCAGAAGGTTTCATGAAAAAGAACGAGCCGATTAGAATCAGCGCAATCAGGAATAAGCCCGTAAAGGTATTTCTATCCATTATCTATGTAAGTGCAATTAATTAGTTCTTGCGGGCATAAGCCAGCGAAGCAGCAACAAAGTTAACAAAAAGTGGGTGAGGATTAGCAACCGTTGATTTTAATTCGGGGTGAAATTGCGAACCCACAAAAAACGGATGGTTTTTAAGCTCAACAATTTCCACCAAACCGTTTTCAGGATTAATGCCCGACGGTATCATACCGGCTTCTTCGTACTGTTTCAAATACTCGTTGTTAAACTCGTAACGATGACGGTGACGCTCAGTGATATGCTGTTTGCCGTAAATAGCAGCGGCCTTGCTGCCTTTTTTCAGGTCGCATGGGTAAGCGCCCAAACGCATGGTGCCGCCTTTGTTGGTTACATTTTTCTGGTCTTCCATCATGCTAATCACCGGGTAAGTGGTATGGCCATCCATCTCAACGCTGTTAGCAGCATCTAAATGCAATACGTGGCGGCCAAACTCTACCACGGCACATTGCATGCCCAAGCAAATTCCGAAGAATGGGATATTATTTTCGCGCACGTAGCGGATAGCCTCAATTTTACCTTCAAAACCACGCTGACCGAAGCCCGGCGCTACCAGCACACCGTGTAAGCCGCGCAGGCGCTCAATGGCATTTTCAGGCGTTAATTGTTCGGAGTGTATATATTCAACCTTAACCTTGCACTCGTTTTTAGCACCAGCGTGAATGAAAGCTTCGGTGATTGATTTATAAGCATCGGGCAACTCCACATATTTACCTACCAAACCAATACGAACCTCGGCAGTAGGGTTTTTTAAGCGGCCTAAAAAGTCTTTCCAGTTTTCGAGGTTAGGTTCGTTTTTGTTAGGGAGCTTTAATTTGGTTAAAACGGTTTTGTCCAACTGCTCTTTCAGCATCAGCAGAGGCACGTCGTAGATGGTCGACGCATCAATAGACTCGATAACGGCGTTGATGTTCACGTTACAAAACTGGGCTACCTTTTTACGGATATCGGCGGTTAAATGGTGTTCGGTACGGCAAACCAGAATGTCGGGCTGTATACCGTACTCCAACAGCATTTTTACCGAGTGCTGCGTAGGTTTAGTTTTAAGCTCGCCGGCGGCAGCCAAAAACGGAACCAGCGTTAAGTGAATCACTAATGAGTTGCTCGAACCGGCTTCCCATCTAAACTGGCGCACGGCTTCAACAAAGGGTAACGACTCAATATCGCCTACGGTACCACCAATTTCGGTAATCACGATATCAAACTCACCGTTTTCTCCCAGTATCCTGAAGTTGCGTTTTATCTCGTCGGTAATGTGGGGTACTACCTGTACCGTTTTACCTAAAAATGCACCCTCGCGTTCGCGGTTAATCACGTTTTGATAAATACGACCGGTAGTGATGTTGTTGGCTTGCGAAGTAGGGGTATTCAAAAAACGTTCGTAGTGGCCTAAGTCAAGGTCGGTTTCTGCACCATCTTCGGTTACATAGCATTCACCATGTTCGTACGGGTTTAACGTTCCCGGGTCAACATTGATGTAAGGGTCAAATTTTTGGATGGTCACCCGGTAGCCGCGTGCTTGCAGCAATTTAGCCAGTGAAGCAGAGATAATACCTTTTCCTAACGACGAGGTAACGCCGCCCGTAACAAAAATATATTTAGTCATGATTTTGATGAATCCGGCCCGGACTTACGCCCAAACCAATGCTATGTGTACGGGATGCAAAAATAGCAATTTTTTTGGCTGACCATTTACGTTTCAGAAAAAATGTGGTCAGCCCAAAGTAAATGTGGTATTAAAGCGAAGTTGGAAAAAGGGCTTTGCATATTTAAGTCAAAGCATTACAATCACTTCACTGCTTTAGGCTAAACTTGTATTTTTTGTCGTTATTAACGTTCGGCTTCAATCCACCCGGTGTTGTCGTTTTTATCGGTAACCAGAAAGTAATTTCGGAACGAACCCCTAATATTTACCTGCTGGCCGGAGGCCAATGTGGTTTTACGAGCCCCGTTTAAGGTATCGGGCAAATCGAGCAGGGGCTGCGCTTTTTTAACAGTGGTTTTACGTAAAGCGTTTGCCGGAGATACGTTTTTGCTGTAAACATAGCCTTGTGTGCCGTCGGGCAAACTGGCTTTATACCAGCCATCGGTGGCTGCCTCAATTTGTACAACGGTACTTATGGGCAGGGTAGCTCTTACCATGGATTTTTCGTTAGGTTCGATATACAGCCGGGTTCCGTTATTCGTGGTTCTTGCAGTAGCATCAAGCAAATCCAGTTTGGCGCTGATGGCTTTGGGTTCTTTTATAGCGCGGTTTACAAACGGCAACGGGTCTATGGCACCACCATTCGTATAAATACCGAAGTGCAGGTGCGAAGGCGTAGTGCGTGCGTTGCCGGTGTTGCCCACTAAGCCAATAGTATCGCCAATGTGCACATTTTGCCCGTTTTGTACCAGTTGTTTGTCTAGGTGAGCATAGTATAGGGTGTAATCGCGGTTATCGGGGCGCATAAAAACCACCAGACCGCCCAGTTTATTTTGGGTAACATTAGTTACGGTTCCTTCGGCGGCGGCAATGGCAGGGATAAGTTTGGGTGCAAAAATATCAATGCCTTCGTGCTTGCGGCCGCCGTTATCGCGACCGTCGCCCCAAAAGCTGCCGATGCTGGGTTTGCCCGCAGCTGATACCGGGAAACTTAATGATGGTCCCGTGGTAATGCTTAGCGTATACTCGCCGCTGCGCAACAATTCGGGGTGAAGCCTTAAAATATATTTACCGGTTGTTTTTATCTCGTAATTTAGCACCAAGCCAATA
>CAJYSL010000452.1 GCA_913777515.1 uncultured Mucilaginibacter sp. | reverse complement strand
TGTTGGTACCAAATTGCTCTGATGCGATGGTTACGAATGTTGCCCAATAGCCGATACAAAAGCCAATAAACAAGCTTATAATCACAAAGCGCTGCGGCGTAATACCATAAGAATTTAGATAAACCACTACGCTTACTACTGACAGCAATTGAAAAAGTAGCATAGTTAACCGCCTGGATTTGGTAACCTGCGCCAGTAAACCGGCAAACATATCACCTACCGACAGGCCGATGTAAGTATACATCACACCGGTGCCAGCACTTAATACTTCCGGCGCCCCTAACTGCTTACCAATTTCGGGTGCCTGGGTTATCAATATACCCACCACAAACCAAAGCGGCGTACCAATTAAAATGCAATATAAATATTTCAAGAAACGTTGTTTGCTGGTAAACAGCATTAAAAAATTCCCTTTCGAAACTGAGCTTTCTTCGACCTGCTTAAACATACCTGATTCGAAGGTTCCCACACGCAACAGCAGTAGCAGTAGCCCTAACCCTCCGCCAATAAAGTAAGCACGCTGCCATCCATACTGGGCAACCGTAGCCGCGGCCGCCGCCCCCAATAAACCAACAACGGCTACCAGCATGGTGCCGTATCCGCGGTTTTCTTTACTCATGGTTTCGCTTACCAGCGTAATGCCCGCGCCAAGTTCGCCAGCCAGGCCAATACCAGCAATTAAACGTACGATTGCGTAGGTGTTATAATCAGTCGCAAATCCGTTGGCGAAGTTTGCCAGCGAATACAATAGAATGGAGCCAAACAAAACTTTAATACGCCCAAACTTATCACCTATCACACCCCAGATAATTCCACCCACCAGTAAACCAAACATTTGCATATTCAAGATAAACTCGCCTTTGGTACGCATGTCGGCATCGCTTACGCCAACGTCGTGCAAACTTTTTATTCTGACTATGGAGAATATCAGCAGGTCATATATATCAACAAAGTAGCCAAGTGAAGCTACCAAAACCAGGAAAATAATGCTTTTGTTGTTTTTGACTACTAATGTGTCAGACATGATGCAAATTGAATGGATAAAATTAATCAGCCTGCAATATAAAATTTTGGCCACAAAAAAACCCCTGCCAAGCAGAGGTTTTCGGTTATTGTTTTATCACTATTATACTTTTTTCACTCTTACTGCCTGTAAACCTTTACGGCCTTCTTCAACTTCGTACTGTACAGTATCGTTATCTTTAATAGCATTTACGCCGCCTTCAACATCTTTAAAGTGTACAAAAAGGTCTTTTCCTTCTTCGGTGATGATAAAACCAAACCCTTTTTGAGTGTTAAACCATTTAACTTTCCCGGTTTTCATAATTTTAATAATATAGTTTATAAGCGATTGATAATCCTGGCCAAACTGAGGAGGTTAAACGTCAATTCGGAAAGTTTATACCAAATTAAATAATTTATTTTAATAACAAAATTATTATGAGGTACTAAGCTGTTTTACCAAAAAAGCCACCCGTTTACTATCACATTACAAAATATTGTCGCCGAAGATTAAAATTCAACACTTGTCTTTTGATTTATCAAGCAGGTACACCTTCTGCCAAAGACGCCAGCAACCCACGCACCTCAGTCGGGTTACGAACATAGAATTTAGCCAGTGACGCGCCGGTACCCACTTTTATGGTAACGGCGCTATCAGGCAATGCTTTAAATAAATCTTCGTCGGTAAAATCATCGCCCAAAGCCATAATAAAATCATAGTCGCTTTGTTCAACCAGGCTTAAGGCTGCTTTACCTTTGTTAATCTCCATGTTTTTTACTTCGACCACTTTGTCGCCTGGCAATAATTGCAGACCCTTATCGGTAGCCAGAAATTTCAAAGTATTCATCAATTCATTAGCCCGTAGTTCTCCTAAGCCAGATTCCGCTTTGCGGTAGTGCCATGCGAGTGAATAAGTTTTTTCTTCGATAAATGACCCGGGCGTGCGGTCGACGTACTTTTCGAAAATGCTGTATAAATCTTTTTTCCAGGTGGTTGATAAACCGCTTATTTTATGCCATTCCATACCCTGCTGCTTAAACCAGGCGCCATGTTCGGCCACGAGATAAATATTTTTGTCGCCGAACCAGTCGCCTAAGTTATCATGCTTTCTCCCGCTGATGATGACTACATGGTTATGCGGGTCGGCCGAGAGCTGCGTTAAAAGGCGATATAGTTGCTCATCCGGTGATGCCTGGTTTACGTTGGCTTTAAAGCCCACCAGGGTGCCGTCATAATCTAAAAATATAATCCGTTTGCTGGTACCCCGGTAACGGTTGATGATGGATTTTGCCGTAGCCGAATGTACATGCCGTGTTTGCATGGAACGCTGCATCAACTTCACTTCGTGCAAACGCTCCATAAATAATTGCACCCAATGCTTTACGTTAAACTTAGCTACCAGTTGTCGCATCTGGCTCATACGCCTTTGCTGCTCAGCAAGTGGCATGTCCAAGGCTTCGATAATGGCGTCTTTAACTTGTGTAACGTTGTTAGGGTTAACTATCAGCGCATCAATAAGTTCTTTGGACGCACCTGCCATTTCGCTTAATATAAGTACACCGTCATTGTTGATTCTGCTGGCTACATATTCCTTGCTTACCAAGTTCATGCCATCGCGCATAGGGTTTACCAGGCAAACATCGGCACTACTATATAACGCCGAAAGCATTTCGATAGGCAACGAGCGGTAGTAATAAGTTATAGGCGTCCAGTCGATGGTGCGGTAACGGGAATTAATATTACCTACCTTCTTGTCAATCTGATCGCGGAGGTAGGCATAAGAGGCTACCGTATCGCGCGATGGGACAACTACCATGTAAAGTGTTACTTTGCCTACATATTCGGGATGTTCATTCAATAACAATTCAAAGGCCTGCAAACGCTGCAGTATACCTTTGCTATAGTCGAGCCTATCTACCGACAGGATAATTTTGTTATTTTTAAATATATCACGGATTTGCTGCGCCTGCTCTTTTACCTCTTCGGTTTCAGGTAGCCCGGCATATTTTTTATCATCAATCCCCATCGGGAACGACTCTACCACAACAGTACGCTCGCCGTTAAGGATAACATTGGAGGATATGTGTACGGGCAGCAAGCGCGACACGGAACTCAGAAAATGCCGTACATCATCGAAGGTATGAAAGCCGATTAAATCAGCGCCTAACATGCCCTCTAATAACTCGTTTCGCCATGGAATGAGCCGGAACATTTCGTGCGACGGGAACGGGATGTGCAGGAAAAATCCTATAGACACATCGGCGCGTGCCTGCCGGATGAGCGCTGGTAATAAAAGTAACTGGTAATCATGTATCCAGACGGTATCGCCATCCTCCAGATTTTCTAAGATGACTTCCTTGAACTTTTCGTTTACGCTTTTATAATATTCCCAGTGCGAAGGGTTGTAAGTAGTATACGTAGACGCGTAGTAATGAAACACGGGCCAAAGTACGTCGTTAGAAAAACCCTCATAAAACTCGCTGATATCTTCCTGAGTCAGGTAAACGGGCAATAAGCTAAGTTCTTTTAACTGCTCAGTTACCTGTTCTGTTTTTTCGGGTTCAATAACCTGTCCGGGCCATCCTATCCAAACATTTCCGTTTTGCTTATATACGGTTC
>CAJYSL010000451.1 GCA_913777515.1 uncultured Mucilaginibacter sp. | reverse complement strand
TGATATTTTAAAACAAAACGCTCTATAATTTGTCTTTAGCCTGTTAAAGAAGTTTCCATGAAAAAAATATACCTCTTAATCTTATTAGTTGGTGCTTTTAACATGGCTTTTAGCCAAAGTAAAATGGCTTGTTGCCACAAGCCTGATGCACCAACCGCAACCAAACGCTTTGCCATGCTGGCCTCAAACAGCAAGTTTGTGATGGCCCATGCTAATCCAAAACGCATCCATTTTCAAAGCAGCATTGGTAAAACCATCAATTACAAAACGGCCGATGGTTTAACGGCTAATGCCTACGAATTAAAAGCCAAAAAGCCAACCAATAACTACTTATTGGTGATACACGAATGGTATGGCCTGAATGATTTTATAAAGCGTGAAGCCGAAAAGTTATACAATGATGTGGGTAATGTAAACGTAATTGCGCTGGATTTGTATGACGGCAAAGTTGCCGATAACCGCCAGGATGCCGGTAAGCTGATGCAGGCGGTAAAAGAGCCCCGTGCACAAAACATCATTAAAGGTGCCATTGCCTATGCCGGACCAAAAGCCCGTATTGCTACTTTAGGCTGGTGCTTTGGCGGTGGCTGGAGTTTACAAAGCGCTATTTTATCCGGTAAACAGGCCGTAGCTTGTGTAATGTATTACGGCATGCCCGAGCAAAACGTTGAGCGTTTAAAAATGCTGAATACGGATGTGTTAGGAAACTTTGCCAACAAAGACCAATTTATTAACACCAAAATTGTTGCTCAGTTTAAAGAGAATATGGCTAAAGCCGGTAAAAAATTATACCTGCACCAGTTTGATGCCGACCATGGTTTTGCCAATCCGAGCAATCCCATTTATGATAGCGAAGCTACCAAGCAAGCTTACGCTTATACCCTGGAGTATTTAAAACCCAGACTAAAGTAGTTAACCATTTATTAACATAAATAGCGAGGGCAGGCTTAAGGCTTGCCCTTTTTTCATAACATTGCAAAATATTTTACACGCACAAATTTTGACCGGCACTGCTAAGAAATGGATATCCTGGCTGCTTAAAGCGCTTATCTTGGTCTTGGCTTTTGTATTCATTTATCGCCGGTTAACCAACAGCGAAGGCTTAAAACACTTCCAGGAACTGATAGGCAATATTGAGCAACTGCCGGCCATTTTTACGCTTTCGTTCATCATCATACTTATGGTGTTTAACTATGTACTAGAGGCGTTGAAATGGAAGTACCTTACCCAAAAATGGTCGCCCATTAGCTTTTGGCAGGCTACCGAGTCGGTATTTTGCGGATTAACTATGGCTATATTTACCCCTAACCGTTGGGGCGAGTTTGGCGGCAGGGTGATGTTTTTACCCCCGCGCAAACGTGTACATGGGGTGTTTGCTATGGCCGTAGGCACATTTGGGCAGCTGGTGGTTACCTGCGTGGTAGGTTCGGCCTCATTGCTTTGGTTTATATACACCTATCTGCCTGTAAACATCTGGATATTCATCGGTATGCTGGCTATTGGTGCGGGTTTTATGCTGCTGATGCTCATCTTTTATTTTAATGTGCGATGGGTAGTGTTTTTACTAAACCGTGTGCCCTTCCTAAAAAAGTTTTACCGCTTTTTTAAGATTATGAAGCGTTATGATTTCCGCGAGTTGTTAACTATCATGGGGTATTGCCTCAGCCGGTTTTTAACCTATTCGTTTCAATACTGTCTAATTTTTCATTTGCTGCTGCCCGAGGTGCATATGTACCAGGTGTTGCTGCTCACGTTTGCTTTTTTCTTTATTCAGTCGGTTTTACCTACTATTGATGTGGTAGATATTGGCGTGCGCAGCGCTACGGCCGATAAGTTATTTGAGCACATCACCAATCAGCATATTGCGGTAATGGCTGCCGTGGCGTTAATTTGGTTTACCAACATTATTTTACCGGCTGTTTTAGGTTCTGTTTTTGTATTTAAGTTAAAGTTTTTTGATAACAACATATAGTTTTATAGTTCTCTTACTTACCAGCTTGTACCTGGTAGTGGTGCTTTATTTAATTAAGGGTTGGTCGGCCTTGCGATATCCTAAACAAGTGCTTGCCCCGGCAGAATTAAACACCAAGGTAACCATACTGATTGCCGCCCGTAACGAGGAAGAAAATATACGCCTGACGATTGATGACATCTTAGCGCAGGATTACCCCAAGGATTTGTTTGAGGTTATCATTGTAGATGACCACTCGACCGACAGCACGGCCGATATAATCCGTAGTTACGCCTCACAAGGCGTCAGGCTGTTGCAGATGAACGAGGCGCAGCGATTGAACTCTTACAAAAAGAAAGCCATTGCAGAGGCTATAAAGCTGTCTACCGGCGATTTAATGGTAGCTACAGATGCTGATTGCCGGATGGGACCGCAATGGCTGAGCAGCGTGGTATCTTATTTTGAGACGCAAAACCTGGTGATGATATCCTCGCCGGTAGCTTACTTTCAGGAAAAGAACCTGTTTGAGCGTATGCAAACGCTCGAATTTTCTTTTCTGATAGGTATTGGGGCTTCGTTTATTGGAAATGGCAGGGCCTCTACCTGCAATGGCGCTAACTTGGCTTACCGTAAAGACGTATTTTATGAAGTGGGTGGCTTTAAAGGGATAGACGATTTAGCATCGGGTGATGACGAGTTGTTACTACAGAAAGTAGCCGTAAGCTACCCTGGGCGCATTGGTTTTTTAAAACAGCGCGAGGCCATTGTTTATACCCACGCCAAGCCCAACTTAGATGAATTTTTACAGCAACGCCGGCGCTGGGCATCTAAATCAACCAAGTATAAAGATAAAAAGGTGGTGGCCCTGGCTGTTGGTATCTGGTTGTTTAACCTGAGCATGCTACTTAACATTCTGTTAGGCTTTTACCGCATTTATTTTCTGGAGGTTTTTGCCCTGCAGTTACTGGTTAAATTAGCTTTCGAAGCCGCGTTATTATTCCCGATTACGGCCTTTTTTAAGCGGCAGAAGCTAATGGTATTGTTGCTCTTACTTTCGCCCGTACACGTGCTGTATTTTGTTTATGTAGGATTGATGGGCAATACCAGCAAATACTCCTGGAAGGGACGGATGGTAAGATAAGCCTGGCAGCAATAAGATAAAGCAAAAGAGGATGGTTTTCAGGCCATCCTTTTTTGTTGATATTTTAAGCTTTTGTTATCTCTGCAATTATTGCATCAGCACTTAGCTTCTGTTGTTCGCCGCTTTGCATGTTTTTAAGGGTAAGCTGCCCGCTTTGTACCTCGTCGCTGCCAATTACCACTACGTAAGGGATGTTTTTATTATTAGCATAATCTAACTGTTTTTTGATTTTGGCACCGGCCGGATATAACTCGGCATTAATGCTTTGGTTACGGAGTTGCTGCAATAACGGTAAAGCGTAAGTTTCGCCGGCTGCATCGAACGGGCAAATTAATACGCGGGTGGTTTGATTGCTGGCTGCCGGGAACAAGTTTAACTCTTCGAGCACGTCGTAAATACGGTCGGCACCAAAAGATATACCGGCACCGGTAAGGCCTTTTAAACCAAACATACCTGTGAGGTCATCATAACGGCCGCCACCGCCGATGCTACCCATGGCAACCTCGTTGGTTTTTACCTCAAAGATAGCTCCGGTATAATAATTTAAACCGCGGGCCAGGGTAATATCAAGTTCTACGGTAGCTTTGTTCAGGGTAAAGCTTTGTAGGTAAGTAAAGATAGTCTCAAGTTCGGTAATACCTTTCAGACCAATAGCGGATGAAGCCAGGATAGCTTTCAGCTTTTCCAGCTTTTCAGTATTGCTGCCCTGCAGTAAAATCACGGGTTCTAACTGGTCAATGTCGGCTTGGGTAAAACCTTTGGCTAGTAACTCATTTACTATACCGTTTAAACCTATTTTATCCAGTTTGTCAATGGCTACGGTCATATCCACAATCAGTTCAGGCTTACCAATAATTTCGGCAATGCCCGACAGTATTTTGCGGTTGTTAATTTTGATATTAAAATCGGTTAGGCCCAGCTTGCTCAGCGCTTCATCATAAATCAATATAAACTCAGCCTCGTTCAGTAATGAGTCGGAACCTACCACATCAGCATCGCACTGGTAAAACTCGCGGTAACGACCTTTCTGAGGCCTGTCTGCACGCCATACCGGCTGTACCTGGAAGCGTTTAAAAGGGAAGGCAATCTCGTTTTGGTGTTGTACTACGTAGCGGGCAAATGGCACGGTTAAGTCGTAGCGTAGTGCTTTTTCGGAGATGGATGGGGCAACTACATTAGAATTCCGGGCGGTTAAGGCTTGCTCATTAACTTTAGCTAAATAATCGCCGCTGTTTA
Source organism: uncultured Mucilaginibacter sp. (assembly GCA_913777515.1). Taxonomy (GTDB): domain Bacteria; phylum Bacteroidota; class Bacteroidia; order Sphingobacteriales; family Sphingobacteriaceae; genus Mucilaginibacter. Next base: position 5,374 of record CAJYSL010000451.1, on the reverse strand, counting down.
ATACCTTAAAAATCAATTTATCACCTTCCTCACCATATTTACCGGTTAAGGTACCTAAGTTTTCCATCGTGGGCGTTTCGATTTGCTGATAGCCGTATTTGCGGAAAACAGATTTAATGGTGTCGAATATGTAATTACGTTTTACCATTTCGGCCGGCGAGAAATCGCGCATGCCTTTAGGTACAGAAGGTTTAACAGATGCCATGCCGCAAAAGTAAACATTTGAAGCATTTTGCCGAATACCGGCTTTATCAAGGGTCATAAAACCAATAAAGCGCTTTAAACATCGTTAAAGCGCTTTATTCAGTTCATAATATCTTACCAGTGGTCAATCAATTTGTAAGTGGGCATACTCCCTGATGATGTCTTTGCAGCCGCCCTCAATCAAGTGGTAAACCGGCTCAAACTGGTTGTTGTCATAATAAGGGTCGGGTACTTCTTTGTCGTTTAGCAGCAATCTCACTTTGGCTGCGTCCTGCTCATTGCGGGCCAGTGACAGGACATCCGACAGGTTATTACGGTCCATTACCAAAATCAGGTCGAAACGGTCAAAATCAGCCACCTTAAACTGACGGCAAACTTGTTGGCTGATGTCCACGCCAAAACGTTGAGCCGTGCGTACAGAGCGCCTGTCAGGCCCCTCTCCTACATGCCAGCTGCCCGTACCTGCCGAGTCAACCGTCCAATCTAAATGATGTTCGTCGGCCAGGTGCTGCATCACACCCTCAGCCAGCGGCGAACGGCAAATATTACCCAGGCAAACCATGAGGATTTTCATGCTATGCAAATATTTGGTTTAACAGTCCGGCCAGGTGTACGCCTGCTTTTAGCAATTGCTGGTTGAGAGCACCTATATATTTAAAGTTGTACCTGTAGTTCAACACCTCGTCGTGCTTGGTGTTGGCGTAAATATTTTCGGCCAGTTCTTTACTGTCAAATAACCATTTGCTTATGGGTTCTTGCTGCCAGGCGGTACGTTGTGCCGGTGTGGTAAAGTTGATGGCGTTAGTATACTCGGTAAAGCTGAGGTTCTGAAACTCGATGAGCTTGCTGTCCCACACCGAATGCAGGTTGCTTTCTTCTTTAAACCACATCACTTTAAAGTCGTTACCACCTTTATCGTCGGTATGCGCCGTATGCATCGGCTGATGAATGTCTTCTACGATGTGGATTACCATGCGCAGGTACAGCAGCTTTTTATCCTGAGCCAGGTTTTTCTTTTTCAGCTCGCCCACCATAAAGTTCAGTTTAGTATAGGCGTCTACGCTGGTATCCTGCTTTAAAAAGGTTTGCAGTTCGGGATAAGTGTAGGCCTTATCAAAATCGATATAATGCCATGATGATAAATAGTTGTAGTTAGGGTCAGATTTAATAAAATCGGCCCAGGTACTGGCCATGGCCACCGATTCGTTACCCAAAATAGCTTTCACGGCTAAACGGGCTTTCGGAGTTAAATGGCTGGAGGCAATCTGACCGGCAATGCGGTGACCTTTATCGCCCCAGGCCATACTATGCAGCGGCGCATAAATAATGGCAGCCGCCAAAATCAGTTTTTTAAAAAAAGTAGTTTTCATGTATTACAATGGTTTGGGAACACAAGGTGTTCTTTTAACGAGGTGCAGGTTGGATGGCAGTATACTGCCTGTACTGGTAATTTTAACCAGCGAATCAGACATTTTAACGGTCTTAAAATAATCTTCGTATACGCCGGAGCGGAAACAGCCGCCGGGATCTTTAAGGCTGTAATCGGCGTTGCAGAAAAAGCCCCGCAAGTGTAGTGTATCGTTACGCTGGTCGTAGTGGCCCTTAGCATATTCTATCCAGTGGCCTTTGTTCATGCAGGTATCAGCGCCATAATTTATTTTGCTGAACGATTGCATGGCTACAAAAAAAGAATCGCAGCTGAATTTAAACTGGTACAAGGTATAATTTACCAGCTGGCTGTGTACCGCTTCGGGGCGTTGCTGCCACTCACCCTGTAAGAAAGTTACGCCGGGGCTTTGTACGTTGGCATTAGGGCTGCACGAAAGCAGCGTTAATAGCCAGCAGCACATCAGCAGTGCAGGAGCAGAAAAATTAAAACGCAGAACAAATCGGGTTTTTAACATAAACAAAAAGCCCTCCCCGTTTGGGGAGGGTTTGGAAAGGATTTTATTTCAAGCTTCCAATCATATCTTCGGGGCGTACCCACTGGTCAAACTGCTCGGTGGTTAACAGTTCCAGTTCAATGGCGGCCTCACGTAATGATTTATTTTCTTTCAATGCTTTTTTGGCAATCTTGGCTGCATTTTCATAACCGATGTGTGGGTTTAAAGCAGTCACCAGCATCAGGGAATTTTCCAGGTGCTTTTTGATGCCATCGTAATTAGGCTCAATACCTTCAGCACAATGGTCGGTAAATGATACACAGGCATCACCAATCAAACGTGCAGACTGCAGGAAGTTAGCTGCCATTACCGGCTTAAATACGTTAAGCTCGTAATGACCGTTAGAACCGCCTACAGCGATAGCTACATCATTACCCATTACCTGGGCAGCAACCATAGTTACAGCCTCGTTTTGGGTAGGATTAACTTTACCCGGCATGATAGATGAACCTGGCTCATTATCCGGAATATGGATTTCGCCAATACCTGAACGCGGACCGGAAGCCAGCATACGGATATCATTAGCAATCTTCATTAACGATACGGCAATCTGTTTCAGGGCGCCATGGCTTTCTACAATAGCGTCGTGTGCAGCCAGTGCCTCAAATTTGTTTTCGGCAGTGATGAAAGGCAAGCCAGTAAATTGTGCAATGTACTCGGCTACTTTTACATCATAACCTTTAGGCGTATTGATACCGGTACCTACTGCAGTGCCGCCCAAAGCCAACTCTGATAAGTGAGCCAAAGTGTTGCGCAATGCGCGTAAACCATGGTCTAACTGCGATACATAGCCCGAAAACTCCTGGCCTAAAGTAAGTGGAGTTGCATCCATCAGGTGGGTACGGCCAATTTTAACCACATTCATAAACTGCTCTGATTTGCGTTTCAGCGAGTCGCGCAGTTTTTCAACGCCCGGAATAGTTACGTCTACTAAAATTTTGTAGGCCGCAATGTGCATCGCCGTTGGGTAGGTATCGTTTGATGATTGTGATTTGTTCACATCATCATTCGGGTGAACAAAGGTTTTACCCTCACCTAAAGCGTTGCCTTGTAGTACGTGTGCACGGTTAGCAACCACTTCGTTCACGTTCATGTTTGATTGCGTGCCCGAACCGGTTTGCCAGATAACCAGCGGAAACTCACTGTCTAATTGACCGGCTAAAATTTCGTCACAAACCTGCGCAATCAGGTCGCGTTTTTCGGCAGGGAGTACGCCTAAATCGGTGTTGGTATAAGCAGCAGCTTTTTTAAGGTAGGCAAAAGCCGCAATGATTTCCTTAGGCATTGATGCCTCCGGACCAATTTTAAAGTTGTTACGCGAACGCTCAGTTTGCGCTCCCCAATATTTATCGGCCGGTACTTGTACCGCACCCATGGTGTCATGCTCGGTTCTGAAACTCATTAATTTGCTGTTTTTAATGCAGCGCAAAGTTAGGGATTAGTGGTTATAAAAATGGATAGAGAAAATAAAGATTTTATTGAAGCAATCGTATTATTCTTGAAACAATTACACTCATTTTTGATGCTTAAAATGTCTTTTATAAACTTCTTTACTGCTGATGTTACCTTTACTATCAATCTTAACCATGCTTAAAGTGGAGTCGCCTTCTAAGCTATCTTCATTTAAATCAGATTCATCTTCAATCATTAAATAGCTAAAATTGGACTTGTTTAGTTGTTTACCAACGGCATTTAATGCCCAGCCACCATCGCCACAACGACTGGCAATATCAAAATTCCCTAAATGCTTTCCATCGTCGTCGAAAATGTAATATTTCAGCAGTATACATGAGCTTTCTTCATCTACAGTGGCTATGGTAAATGCTGTAAAATTATTGTTCTGTTTTTGCCAGGAATAATAAAAGTTAGTGTTGTACGGAGAGACTTGCTTTTTAGCTTCTGCATTCTGAAAAATGAGTTTAAAGTCGTTACCATCAACAGGACTGAAGTTTTTTTCAAAATCTTCGACAGTCATTTTTTTTAAATCGAATGTTTTAAGGTCTGCGTATTTGAATTTAGGCTTTAAATCTATTAGCTTTCTTTTGGTAGGTGATTCGTTATTAAATTCTTCTTTCAATTTAAGTTCTTTAACCGGCTTTGTTAGGCACCCTTGAAAAATGGTGATGAGAATTGTTGCGACAATAAGGAAAATTGAGTTTAGGCGATTCTCTGTAATCATACGTTCGTAATAAGTAATACAATAGCTTTCCAAATTAAGCACAATTACTCAATTTAGCCGCCATGACTATTAAAGACGCCCAGCAATTGGTTGACCGATGGATTAACACTACCGGTATACGCTATTTTAATGAACTGACTAACACTGCTATTTTAATGGAAGAGGTTGGTGAAGTAGCCCGCATCATGGCGCGGCAATACGGCGAACAGTCTTTCAAAAAGTCAGATACCGAGGTTAACCTGGCAGACGAAATGGCGGATGTTTTATTTGTATTGATATGCCTGGCTAACCAAACCGGCATTGATTTGACCGATGCCCTGAATAAAAACCTGGATAAAAAAAGTATCCGTGATGCAGCCCGGCATCGGAATAATGAGAAGCTTAAATAAATTCTTGATGGATTATTGTAACCGCTTAAGACAATTGAAGTGCTGACCTGGCATCAGGCATTTGTTTAATTTTCGGTCAAAAGGATTTAAATCGTTAATTTGGTCAACCGGTTCAAAAAAGGATAGGCCAATCAGGCGCAAATCGGGCCTGCATTGGGTAATAAATCGGTCATAAAAGCCTTTACCATAACCCACTCGGTAACCTTGCTTATCAAAAGCTAAAAGGGGTACCAGCATCATATCAATTTGTGCCGGCTCAATCAAGTTTCCCGTTACTGGTTCGGGTATACCAAATGCATTGATGGCTAATTCGAGCGACTCATCATCCGCAAAGTTTTGCATAGTGTGATGGGCAAAATCGGCTTTTGGAAATACTCGTCTGATTTGCGGGTGATTGGCCTCCAGCCACTGCCTGATTAAAAAGGTGTCAGGCTCTTTACGCTCAAGAATGGGTAAAAATAAATGAATAACCTTTACGGCAGATAAATCCAACTGCTGAAATTGCTTTAACAACGCCTGATTTAAAAGGTCATAATCCGCCTGCGATAGCTGCTTGCGCTTGGCAATATAGAGTTTACGTATTTCGGCTTTGGTCAAGAGTAAGTGACGTTAGAAAGTTGTGCGTTTAATACCGGCAAATCATTTTGTATAGTTTGATA
>CAJYSL010000450.1 GCA_913777515.1 uncultured Mucilaginibacter sp. | reverse complement strand
CGCTCGGGAGTTGGTATTAAAACGCCTTCAATTAAATGTGTATCGTACAATTTAAAAGAATTTTTTATAGTTTTATCCGCACTAAACTGCGAAGTGTTAATTACCGCATGATTGATGGTAAAATGCTCATCCAGTTTTTTGCGGAGTTCTTTCGAAATGTTACTCATGTCCTCAAAAGAAAAGCATGATTTTTTCCAAAGCCACTCATAAACTTGTTTAGCCCTGAAGCTTTTTTCGCCAAGGCTGACAAATTGTTGAGTAAGAGCATCTAAACTCAGGCTACGGATATCAATTTTACTGTTGTTTGCATTCACGATACAAATGTAAATAAAAAATATCCGGCTACCTTTGCTGCCAGGTTTTTGAATTGTAAAATTAAAAACAACAACTTAAAGTTAATTGTAGTAATGTTTTTTAATAGCATTGCATTTAAACTTAATGATGGGTGAGGGTGAATGATAAATTTCATTTAAATGAAAAGTTTTAAAGCCGATTACGTTTTTCCTGTTAGTGCCGATCCAATAAAAAATGGAATAGTTACCGTTGATGATTCCGGTAAGATTGTATCAGTCAGTACTCATACCCCTCCAGATGCAGAAGTGGAGCAACTTAGTGGTATTATATGCCCTGGGTTTGTAAACACGCACTGTCATCTCGAATTGTCGCATCTCGAAAATTTAACACCGCGCCAAACAGGTTTAGTAGAGTTTATTAAATCGGTACAGCAACTGCGTGGCGCAGGCGAAGAGGTGATTACCAAAGCTGCCTTTGCTGCCGATGAGCAAATGTACAACAACGGTATAGTGGCCGTTGGCGATATTTCCAACAGCATTAACAGCCTCGAAGTAAAAAAGCAAAGCAAGTTATACTACCATACCTTTGTAGAGCTGTTCAGCTTTTTGCCCGAACGTGCCGAAGAAGCTTTTGAAAGTGCCTTAGAGTTACAGAAACAGTTTAAGCCGCTATCAACTTCTATTACGCCGCATGCACCTTACTCGGTATCAAAGGACTTGTTCAGGCTTATTAAGAACTACAGCGATGCTAACGAGAACCTGTTGAGCATCCACAACCAGGAATGCGAAGACGAGAATAAGTTCTACCGTTACAAACTTGGTGCTTTTAACGATTTGTATAAAAGCCTTGGGATTGATATCAGCTACTTTAAACCGCAGGCTCGTAACTCTATACAATCAGTGTTGCCACTGTTAAGCAGCCGGCAAAATATTTTGATGGTGCACAACACCTGCACCAATTTAAAAGATATATATTTTGTTAAGCGCTTTGACCGCCGTATTAACTGGTGTTTCTGCCCGACGGCTAATCTTTATATAGAGGGGCGTTTGCCTAAAATAGATTTGTTTGTAGACGAAGGCTTTAATATTACTTTAGGTACTGATAGTCTGGCATCTAACGATAAGCTTTGTATTTTAAGCGAAATGCGTGTTTTACAACAAAGCTTCCCGGCTTTAAGCACAGCTACGTTATTAGAGTGGGCTACCATTAACGGCGCTAAATTCTTAGGGATTGATGACGAGATAGGTACCCTGGAAGTTGGTAAGGCACCCGGCTTAAATTTGATTACCGGGTTGGATGGTTTAAAAATTACGGATGCCACATCAGTAAAGCGTTTGCTTTAAAATTACCTTTAATTATAGTTTAAGCCGTATAATTGCATCTGAAAATTCTACCGGCTATGATTAAGCATTTAGATATTACCGTGCAGGGTAAGGTGCAGGGCGTATTTTACAGGGCCAGCACCAAAGCCGTTGCTGACCAATTGGGCGTAAGGGGCTGCGTAAAAAATATGCCTGACGGCAGTGTTTTCATCGAGGCCGAAGCTGAGGCTTCCTTGCTGGATATGTTTTTAGAATGGTGCCACGAAGGCCCCGAAAGAGCACGCGTAACTACCGTTGAAAGCCAGGAAGGCGAGTTGAAAAACTATCGTAACTTTGAGGTAGTAAAAAGGTAAGCGCTTTTGACGGGATGGAGTTAATTCAGGCTTCGAATCTATACTGGTATTTCCCCGTCAGTAAAGTCTGCATTAGTCAAATCAATCAATCATTTATTTAATTTGTCAACTGCCAAAAAATTTGCCGGACAAACTGCAATTTATGGTTTAACTACCATAGTGCAACGGTTATTAAGTTCAATACTAACGCCTTTATATACCGGAGCTTACCTACCCAAAGTATATAGCATTTTTAGCTATATGTTTAGCTATGCTGCTGTCCTTCAGGCATTGCTTTCTTTCGGCATGGAAACCACCTTTTTTAGGTACTTAAATAAACACCAGGATGAAAAGAGGCAGGTTTACAATAATAGTTTTTGGGCAGTTTTTACAGTAACCATTTGCTTTTTATTACTTACGCTTCCTTTTACACATACAATTGCCTCTCTAATAAAAATTGGTAAACAAACCTCACTACGCGAGTTTGAAGTATATATACGTTATTTTATTGGCATACTGGTGATTGATGCATGGTGTGCCATCCCTTTTGCAAAACTGAGGGCCGATGGCAGGCCGGTTGTCTATAGCGTAGTAAAGCTTACCAACATCATTGTTACTGTATCGCTTAATCTGCTTTTTATCCTCGTAATTCCATACATCATTCAACATAATTTATGGAGTGCTGCCTGGTTTAAACAATGGTATACCGCCGGCTGGATAGGTTATGTATTCCTATCAAACCTGGTTGCAAGTTTAATTACCCTGTTGATGCTGTTGCCGCAACTATTAAAACTGCAATTACGGTTTGATAAAGTGATGTTCCAAAATATGCTCAAGTATAGTTGGCCGGTAATGGTTGCAGGATTATCATACATCATAAACGAAAACTTTGACAGAATCCTGCTTGCTAAACTTCTACCTGCAAACATCAGCGAGCAGGAAGTAGGCATATATTCTGGGTGTGCGAGGTTGTCCATTTTTTTAAGCCTCTTTAATCAGGCGTTTCGAATGGGTGCCGAACCATTCTTTTTTAGTCATGCTAAAAATAAAAATGCAGGGTATACTTATGCTCGCATCATGGACTATTTTATTATTGCCATGTGTGTAATGCTGGTAGCTGTCATCGCCAATATCGAAATATTAAAATATTACGTAAACAACAAAGCTTACTGGGTAGGGCTTGGCGTTGTGCCACCGTTATTGATTGGCTACATTGGTTTAGGAGTGTACACTAACCTCTCTATCTGGTATAAACTATCAGACCAAACCAGGTACGGCCTATATATATCTGGCATTGGTGCTATCGTCACCATTGTTCTCAATGTTATTTTTATTCCACAATACAGCTATATGGCATCAGCTTGGATATCTCTTATCGCTTATGTTACCATGATGGTGCTTTCCTACTTTTGGGGACAAAAAAATTATCCTATCCCATACAATGTTAAAAAGAACCTTACCTATATTATAAGTGCTGTCATTATTGTATTTTTATCATTCAGCGTGTTTCACCGTAATATAATTATAGGTAATTTATTACTGGTGTTGTTTGCCGGGGCCGCTTTTTTGGCTGAACGAAAACAAATTATGGCTATACTCAGAAAATAAATGATTATCAGAATTATCAACAACTCAAAAAATAATTTACCGGCTTACGAAACGCTGCATGCCGCCGGTATGGATTTACGTGCCGATGTGGAAGAAACTGTAGTTTTAAAACCGATGGAGCGTAAACTGATTCCGACAGGGTTGCATATAGAGCTGCCGGAAAGTTTTGAGGCACAGATACGTCCGCGCAGTGGTTTAGCGTTTAAGCATGGTATCGGCATTGTTAATTCGCCGGGCACTGTTGATGCAGATTACCGGGGCGAGATTAAAGTGTTGCTGATTAATTTTTCGGATACCGATTTTGAGATTAACGCCGGCGACAGGATAGCACAGATGGTGGTGGCCAAACACGAGAGGGTAGAGTGGGAGCAGGTAGAGGTGCTTACCGAAACATCGCGCGGTATGGGTGGTTACGGTCACACAGGCATAGGTTAAAAAATAATGATAAAGGTGAGGTATTGGAGTTGGATATTGTTGCTTTCGCCGTTGATGGCGGCTGCGCAAGGCAGTAGTCACGGCAGTGTTGCACAGCCGGTGCGCAGGCCAGTAACCTCGTCGGATAGTATTGCCATGCAGCAGCTTTATTTTGAAGGCATGCGCAAAAAAACTATCGAAGACCAAAAAGGTGCCTCCGAACTTTTTGCGCGTGTTTTGCAGATGGATGCTAATAATGATGCCGCTATGTATCAGTTGGCTACCCTCAAAAAGCTGCAAAACAACCAGTCCGAAGCCCAACAACTGCTCGAAAGTGCGGTAGCCTTAAAACCCAATAACCAATGGTATTGGGTAGCCCTGGCCGATAGCTACGAAAAAACTAATGACATTAAAAAGCTGGAGCACGTGTTTGACGAGCTTTTGCGTATCAACCCGGATAAGCCTGATTTTTATTTTGATAAAGCGAACGCCCTCTACATCGAAAAAAGATATGACGAGGCATTGGCGGTGTACACCAAATTGGAGCAGATAACCGGCTTGAATGATGATTTGGCTGCCGGCCGGCAAAAGATATATATAAGGCAAGGCAAACTGGATTTAGCCGCTGCCGAAATTGAGCGTTTGTTAACCAATAATCCCGACCAGATTAGGTATTACCTGATGCTGGGCGAAATATACAGCACCAATAACCAAGCAGACAAAGCACTAAAAGTTTTGCAGCGCGGTGAAGCCATCAGTCCCGAAAATGGTATGTTGCATTTGGCCCTGGCCGATGCCTATCGTGTTAAAAAGGATAATGATGCCAGTTTTAAGCAATTACAGTTGGCATTTGCCGCACCCAATTTAGATGTAGACCAAAAGGTACGCATTGTGATGGGATACTTGCCCAAGTTTCCGGATGCTAATGCGAAGGCCAGCGCTTTGGCCTTAAGCCGTATAGCCGCCGAGGTTCACCCTAACGATGCCAAGGCACAGGCCGTTTATGCCGATATGCTTGCCCAAAACAATATGTTTAAAGAGGCCAAAGATGCTTACAAGAAATCAGTACAGCTCAACGGCGATATCTATATTGTGCATGAGCAACTGGTAAGGCTGGAGTTGGGCGATAATGCTTGGGACGAAGCTATTAAAGACGGTGAAAACGCCTTGTCGCTGTTCCCTAACCAAGCCTGGATGAACTACCTGGTAGCGGTGGCTTACCTGCAAAAAAAGAGTGCAACAAAAGCGTTAAGCTATTTAAAAAATGCGGTGGCCTTGCAAACTGACGATAAGGACCTGTCCGCACAAAGTTATGCCACGCTTGGGGATTGTTATCATGAGTTAAAAGATAATAGCCAGTCGGATGCGGCTTATGATAAGTCGTTAACTTTTAATCCGGATAACGCTTACACATTAAACAACTACGCCTATTATCTGTCTATACGTAACGAACAGCTCGACAAGGCGGCCAAAATGTCGAAGCATAGTATAGACCTGCAGCCCAACACCGCATCTTTTGAAGATACTTATGCCTGGATACTGTTTAAGCAAAAGAAATACGGGGATGCCAAACAGTGGATTGAGAAGGCGATGCAGCATAGCAAAAATAATGCAACGCAAGCCGAACATTTAGGTGATATTCTGTTTTACCTGGGCAATACCGAGGGCGCTGTACAAAATTGGCAAAAAGCAAAAGCATATGGTTCCAAATCGGCTTTTTTAGATAGAAAAATTAATGAGAAAAAATATATTGAATAAGCTGCTTATCGTACTAAGCGTTGCAGCATTGTTTGGCTGTAAAGCAAAAAAACAGTTGGTGGTGCGCAAAGCCGATTCGACAGTTACAGTGGCACCAACTACGGTTAACCCGGCGTTAGCCAAAATAGCGGCAGTTAAAGAAAAACAAGTAGTTTTTAATACCTTTTCGGGCAGGGCTAAAACCAAGCTGTCTATTGATGGCAAAAGCAATGATGTAACGCTGAACATCCGCATACAGCATACCAAAAAAATATGGGTATCAATTACGGCCATTTTAGGTGTTGAAGTAGCCCGTGCATTAATTACTCCGGATAGTATCATGGTAGTTAACCGCTTGCAAGGCGTTTATTTAAAAAAGCCTTTTAGCTACATTTATAACTACGCCAGCCGGCAGGTAAACTATCAAACAGTCGAATCTCTGCTGGTAGGCAACCCGATACCTGAATTATTAAACAGCAATAGTAAGGTAACCACCGGCGCTAACGGAAATACTACGCTGAGCGGAAATTTACAGAATATCATTTATAGCCTGCTAATTGGACCGGATTATAAGGTTACGCAAACCAGTTTAAATAATGCAACAGCCGGGCAGTCGTTACAGGTAAGTAACAGTCAGTTTATCCAGGCCGATAGTCGTGTTATACCGTCACAAATCAACATTGCGTCTACCGTAAGAAATAAAAATATACAGGCCGAGCTGCAATACAACCGTACAGAGTTTAACCAGCCGCTCGAATATCCGTTCTCTATTCCGGATAGATTTTCACCTGCCAATTAAAATCAATAATTTTGGTCTGATGAAATTGGTAAAGCTTGTACTGTTTTTTTTATTGGTTCTGGGTTTAGCACAGGCACACGCGCAAAGTAGTTCTGAATTAAAACGTCGGCGCGAAAAGCTGAACAGCGAACTGGAAGAATTGAACCGCGAGCTGGAAGAAACTTCCAGGAATAAAAATGTCAGTATCAAGCAGCTCAATATTTTGAAAGCGCAGATTAGTTTGCGCGAAGAAAAAATCAATACGGTAAACTCTGAAATTCGTTTACTGAGCAGCCAGATTAACGAAAACAGTAACACGGTGCGCACTTTGCAGGGGCAATTAGACCAGCTTAAAAAAGAATATGCGGCCATGATTGTGTTTGCCTACCATAACCAAAGCGCCTATAACAAACTGATGTTTGTGTTTGCCTCTAAAGATTTTAACCAGGCATATAAACGGCTTAAATATCTACAGCAGTTTGGTACCTACCGCGAGCGGCAGGCCAACACTATACAAGGCACCCAAAAAGACCTGCATGTCAAAATAAACCAGCTCGACCGTACCAAAAATGAAAAGAATTCGCTGTTGCAGGAGCAGGAAAAAGAAAAAGAAACATTGGGTAAGGAGCGTAATAGCCAGGTGGCTGTGGTGGCCGGTTTGTCGAAACAAGCCGGGCAGCTTAAAAAACAACAACGGGCAGTAATGGCGCAACGCCGTCGCATCGACCAACAAATTGCGTCAACCATCCGTCGCGAAATTGAAGAAGCCCGCCGTAAGGCAGAAGCCGAAGCAAGGGCAGAAGCTGCAAGGCGTGCCGCCCTGGCTGCCGAAAAAGCAAAAGCCGAAAATAAATCGGCTGCAGAAGTAGCAGTAGCTGCCAAGCCTAAGCCGATTACGCGCAGCACTGATGCCGAAATTTTATCTGCAACGCCAGAAGCAGCCAGATTATCTAATAACTTTTTAGGTAACCGCGGGCAACTGCCATGGCCGGTAACCAACGGACAGGTAATACAAGGATTCGGGATTTACTATACTGACGGTATCAAAAATGATAACCGGGGTATTGATATCAGAACATCACCGGGGGCAGCCGTGCGGGCTGTATTTGAAGGCGAAGTCAGCAAGGTGGTTGATATGGAAGGGTCGTACGTAGTTTTAATAAATCATGGTGCATATTTTACAGGCTATACTAATTTAAAGTCGGTAAGTGTGAGCGCTGGTCAAAAGGTAAGCACAAGGCAAACTCTTGGTAGTGCAGCTACCGACCCGGCTACCGGAGAAACTGTTATTAGCTTTCAGCTTTACAAGGGTAATACAGCCGTTAATCCAAAAACATGGCTGGCATCACAATAACTTTGAACAATTGGGAGTTATAATTGTATATATTTGTATCCTTAAGTAAAAAGCATATGCTCAGTTCGGTTTTGTTGTTTTTAAACGTCGGTACTCCCGAGTTGATACTTATCTTATTTGCTGCCCTTTTATTATTTGGCGGCAACAAATTGCCAGAGCTGGCGCGTGGTTTAGGTAAAGGTATGCGTGATTTTAAAGACGCATCAGAAGGAGTGAAGCGTGAGCTTCATAATCAAATAAATAATTTTGATGAAAAACCGTCTGAGCCTGTAAATCGTAATTACAGTGAACCTGAAACGCAGAAGCCTGTAGCTGCCGATGACACTGACTTGGCAACACAACCGGAAATTAAAGAAAAGAAAGAATACTAAATAAAATTTATCAATCATGGGATTAGGCGCACCAGAAATCATTCTGATCATCGTTGCTATTTTAATATTATTCGGAGGACGCAAAATTCCTGAACTAATGAAAGGATTAGGCCAGGGCGTTAAAGAATTTAAAGACGCATCGAACAGCAAAGACACTACCGAAGAAAAAACCAACGTACATCCATAAGCGGATATATTTATAGGTTTTTTTAATTCTTAAACTTATCAGGCGGTAATTATGATTATCACTTGATAAGTTTTTTTATTTTAGCAGCCTATGGCTAAAACGTATACCTCTTTAACCGAAATACAACAGGATTTACAAAGCGGTGATGTTACCGTGGAGATGCTGGTACAAGGTTATCTGTCTAACATCAACCAGTACGAAAGGCTTAACGCCTTTAACGAGGTATTCGGGGAGGAGGCTTTACAACAAGCCGTCGAGCTCGACCGTAAATTAAAAAACAGAGAATCTACAGGCCGCCTGGCCGGTATGGTGGTAGCCATTAAAGATAATATCTGCTATAAGGGGCACGTGGTAACTGCCTCGTCTAAAATACTCGAAAACTTTACATCTGTATTTTCATCAACCGTTGTAGAGCGGCTACTGGCCGAAGATGCCATTATTATTGGCCGATGCAACTGCGACGAATTTGCCATGGGCGGCGCCAACGAAAATTCTTACTTCGGCCCGGTAAAAAACATGGCTGATGAAAGCCGTGTACCCGGCGGTTCATCAGGTGGTTCCGCAGTAGCCGTGCAAGCCAATATGTGCCACGCGGCTATCGGGACAGATACCGGCGGTTCTATCCGTCAGCCGGCTTCTTTTTGTGGTGTAGTGGGGTTAAAGCCTACTTATGGCCGTATTTCCCGTCATGGTATTATAGCCTACGCTTCCTCTTTTGACCAACCCGGGCCCATAACCCGCTCTATAGAGGATGCTGCACTATTATTCCAGGTAATGGCCGGGCCTGATGCTTATGACAGTACGCTGGCCCACGCACCGGTACCCGAATTTGCTGAACAGGCTACTGCTGAAACAGGAAAAAAGAAAATTGCTTACTTACAGGAAGTAATGGACAGTGAGGGTTTAGATAGTGAAGTGAAAGCAACTTTACTAAAAACCATCGAAAGCCTGAAAGCGAAAGGACACGTGGTAGAGCCTGTTTCTTTTGAATACCTTGATTACGTTGTGCCTACCTATTATATTTTAACCATGGCCGAGGCATCATCAAACCTGGCCCGGTATGATGGCGTACATTATGGCTACCGCAGCCCTAACGCGGTTGACTTAGTAACAACTTATAAACGCTCGCGTTCGGAAGGCTTTGGCACCGAAGTAAAGCGGCGGATTATGTTAGGTACGTTTGTACTGAGCGCCGGTTATTATGATGCGTACTATGCCAAGGCGCAAAAAGTGCGCAGGCTGATTCAGCAACGCACTAATAAAATTTTAGAGAAATACGATTTTATATTAACCCCAACCGCACCTGAGCCTGCTTTTAAAATAGGCCGTCAGGATATTGACCCTATTGTTACTTACCTCGAAGATATTTTTACGGTGCAGGCTTCTTTAGCTGGTGTGCCGGCAATTTCGATACCGGTAGAAAACAATAGTCAGAAATTGCCGTTAGGGTTACAATTAATCACAAAAGCGTTTGGCGAAGAAAAATTGTTAAATTTTGCAACCTATGTTTTAGGATTGCGTAAAAGTTAATAATTTAGCAAATACTGAAACTTGTTCAAATCAAAGCAAAAGTAATCCTAAGAATGAAGAAACTCTTTACTGCTGTAGTGTGCCTTTTTGTGTTTCAATCTTATAGGGCATGGTCTCAACCTAATTATCAGGATACCACTTTAGCTGAACAAAACTTAGGCCAGAGTTACCTGCAGAGTTACAAAAGTAATGTTCCGGCGCCTGTAATGGCCCAGATACAGCAAAATGCTTTCGAAAACTCATTATTTAAAATCCGTTTAGATTCGATACAAAAAGACGTTCCGTTAGATTACAACGAGTTTGTACAGTCTTTTATTAACAGTTACACTTCTCCTGCCCGTCGTGCCGAAATGGGACGCATCATGGGCCTGAGCAAATATTATTTTCCTATCTACGAAAAGGCATTTCGTGATGCCGGTATTCCGGAAGAGATTAAATACCTGTCCATTGTAGAATCGGCCCTTAATCCCAATGCGGTATCCAGGGTAGGTGCTGCCGGCCCGTGGCAGTTTATGTCATCTACCGCAAAAATATACGGCCTCAACATGAATAACTATGTAGATGAGCGCCGCGACCCGATACAAGCCAGCTATGCAGCAGCGGCTTACTTAAAAGACTCGTACCAGGAGTTTGGCGACTGGTTATTAGCTATTGCATCTTATAATTGTGGTAAAAGTACCGTAGAGCGTGCTATGCAGGAGGCCAACGCTGTTGATTTTTGGTCGGTTCGCCAATACCTACCTGCCGAAACCCGAGGCTATGTACCGGCATTTATTGCCACGATGTACGTGTTAAAGTACCATAACCAGCACGGTATCATCCCGCAGGCTTGCAGCATAACGATGAACACCGATACCGTAATGGTGAATAAATTTGTATCTATCAACAGCATCGCACGGGTGTTAAATATTGATGCTAAAGAGTTGGCACTGTTAAATCCGGCTTATACACAACGTATCATCAACGGTACTACTAAAGCTCCGCGCCGCATGATTATTCCTCAGTTGGGCAAAGAAAAATACGGTGCATTATACAGTGCTTTAACCGGCGATGCTTTAACTACTAACCCGCAGCCGGTATATGCTAATGTGCCTGAGCAAATCTCAGCGTCCGAAGTGGCAACCGCTAAATCAAATTACCATACCGTTAAACGAGGCGAAACCCTGAGTGGCATAGCCGACAAGTATGGTATTGATGTAGAAGATTTGCGTATCTGGAACAACATTCGTGGTAACCGGGCCTCGCTTGGTCAAAAATTAAAGCTAACCGCACCAGGTATGGCAGCAGGTAAAGCGATGAAAGGTGAAAAAGAACTGGCTGTATTAAATTCAAATGCAGTAGCAGGCGGCGGTAACTAAGCGTTTTAATAACTATAACAAAACCGCAACAGACATTGCCTGTTGCGGTTTTTGCGTTTAAATACACTTGATTAATACCTGTTTGGAAGTGCATTATCAGGGTAGCGGGCTGATTAATATGCGCTTAACCTTCATCAGTTTAAAAAGGAATTGTAATTTTGCCCACCTGAAAGAAGAGAAGATGAATAATAATCAACGTAAACAAGATGCGCTTAATTACCATGCTAAAGGCCGTCCGGGCAAAATACAGGTAATACCAACTAAGCCTACCAACTCTCAACGCGACCTCACGATGGCCTACTCACCGGGTGTGGCTGAGCCTTGTCGCGAGATAGCTAAAAATACGGATGATGTATATAAATACACCGCTAAAGGCAACCTGGTAGCCGTAATTAGTAACGGTACTGCCGTGTTAGGCTTAGGCGATATTGGCCCTGAAGCCAGCAAGCCCGTAATGGAAGGTAAAGGGCTTTTGTTTAAAATATATGCCGATATTGATGTATTTGACTTGGAGTTGAATACTAAAAACGTTGATGAGTTTGTAAACATCGTAAAGGCGATGGAGCCCACCTTTGGTGGCGTAAACCTCGAAGATATATCGGCGCCAACCTGTTTTGAGATTGAACGCCGCCTGAAGGCCGAGATGAACATCCCGGTGATGCATGATGACCAGCATGGTACTGCCATTATTTCGGGTGCAGCTTTAATGAATGCTTGCGAAATACAAGGCAAAAAGCTGGAAGATATCAAAATTGTGGTTAATGGTGCCGGCGCTGCTGCGGTATCTTGTACTAAAATGTATTTGATGCTGGGCGTAAAACCCGAAAACCTGCTGATGTTTGACATTGGCGGCCTGATTACCCCTGAGCGTACCGATTTAGATGAAATACGTTTGGCCTTTGCCAGTCATCGCAAAGATGTAGTTACACTGGCCGACGGCATGAAAGATGCCGACGTATTTATTGGTCTTTCGGCTGGTAATCTGGTGAATGCGGATATGCTGAAAAGCATGGCCCCAAACCCTATTGTATTTGCCATGGCCAACCCCGAGCCTGAAGTAGCTTATGATGTTGCCGTTGCTGCCCGGCAGGATATTATTATGGCTACAGGCCGGTCCGATTATCCTAACCAGGTTAATAACGTATTAGGTTTCCCCTATATATTCCGCGGTGCGTTAGATGTGCGCGCTACAGCTATCAACGAAGAAATGAAGATAGCTGCGGTGCATGCCATTGCCGAATTAACCCGCAAGCCGGTACCCGAAGCGGTTAACTTAGCTTACAATACCACTAATTTGCGTTTCGGTCGTGATTACATTATCCCGAAACCGATGGACCAGCGTTTAATTACCGAGGTGTCGGCGGCGGTTGCCAAGGCTGCTATGGCATCCGGCGTGGCCCGTAAAGAAATTACCGATTGGGACGCTTATGCCGAAGAATTACGTTTGCGTATCGGTGCTGATGATAAACTGATGCGTAACCTGTCGGGTAAAGCTAAGCAGGACCCTAAACGTGTGGTGTTTGCTGAGGCCGATAACTATAAAATACTTCGTGCGGCACAAATTGTAAAAGACGAAGGTATTGCCATCCCTATTTTATTGGGTAACACCGAAAAGATTAAGCAGATTATTGCCGAGCACAAACTGGATTTGAATGATGTAAAAATCATCAACACCCTGCAGCCCTGCGACAAGCAGGAAGAGTATGCTCAGCATTTATATAAAGAGCGTCAGCGTCGAGGCATCACATTATACGAAGCTAAAAAGATGATGCGCGACCGTAACTATTATGGTGCCAGCATGGTGCAGTTTGGTGATGCTGATGCACTGATATCAGGTTTAACTAAAAACTATGTATCAACCATAAGACCAGCCCTGCAAATTATTGGTACCGAAGCTGGTGTAAGCAAGGTAGCCGGTATGTACATGATGATTACCAAAAAAGGTCCGTTGTTTTTTGCAGATACCACGGTAAACGTAAATCCATCAACGCAAGACCTGGTAGATATTACCGTGCTTGTGGAACGTTCGGTTAAACAGTTCAACATCAACCCTCGTGTTGCCATGCTGTCTTACTCTAACTTTGGTTCTAATGATGGCGAGGTGCCGGAGAAAACCCGAGAGGCAGTTAAGATACTACACAAACAATACCCCGACATGGTGATTGACGGCGAGATGCAGGCCAACTTTGCCATGAACCGCGATTTGTTGTCAGATAATTTCCCGTTTTCTACCCTGAACGGTAAGCCTGCCAACACTTTGATTTTCCCTAACCTGGAGTCGGGTAACATTGCTTATAAGCTGTTGCAAGAGGTTGGCGGCGCCGAAGCTGTAGGCCCTATTTTACTGGGTATGAAAAAATCTGTACACGTTTTACAGTTGGGTAGTTCAGTGCGCGAGATTGTGAATATGATTACCATTGCCGTGGTTGATGCTCAGCAAAAGGCTCAGGCCGAAGGGTTGAAACTCAACCTGTAGTTATTAAAATATAATATCAGTAAAATGTAATACCTGTCAGTTATTAAACTTGACAGGTATCTTTTTTTTGAGGCGGTCGTATAAGCTTTTGTTTGTATTTTTATCAGGTAAAAAATACAACATTATCGAATACACATGTACGCATATATAGATGGAAAGCTGACTTTTAAGAGTCCGGCTTATGTGGTAATTGAGGCTGGCGGCGTAGGCTATCACATCAACATATCGTTAAACACTTTCTCCAAACTGGGCGATGCCGAACGTTGCCGCCTATATGTTTGGTTACACGTAAAAGAAGACGCGCATACTTTGTACGGTTTTGCCGACGAAGGTGAAAAGCGACTGTTTTTACACCTCATTTCGGTATCGGGCATCGGGCCAAACACCGGCCGCATGATGCTGTCATCCATCACGCCCGAAGAAATACAAACGGCTATTGTAAAAGGTAACGTTACCCAAATTCAGCGTATTAAAGGCATTGGGCCTAAGTCAGCCCAACGTGTTATCCTGGAGTTGCAGGATAAATTACGCAAAGAGGGACCGGATACCCTGATTTCGATGCCGGCTAATAACACGGTAAGGGACGAAGCCTTGTCGGCACTGGTGATGCTGGGTTTTGCCCGTAATGCTGCCGAAAAGGTAATTGACCAGGAAATAGCCCGCAATACGGAAACGCTTTCGGTAGAACAACTCATCAAGGTTGCTTTAAAAAGCTTATAATTTATAAACAATAACTCTAATTAATACGCTGCGCTTGGTTAAGGTTTTTACCATAAGGCTTGTGTTATGGCTATTGGTGTGGTCTTTTTGCGGTGGCATTTCGGTTTCTTTTGCTCAGAAAAAGCCTGCCACCGGTAAAGACTCGCTTACCATCAGCGTGCCTTATCGTAATCAGCAGTCGCGCAGCAGCCAGGTAAGGGAGGGACGTTTTGAAGTAGACCCACCTAACCTGCAGCGTAGCATCCAGTACGATGCGGCCACTAACCGCTATATATTAACCGAAAAGGTAGGCAACCTGATGTACCGCGCCCCTCGATATTTAACCTTTGCCGAGTACCTGCAACTAACGCAGCAGCAAAACAAGCGCGAGTATTTTAAACAACTGGCCGATAACTACGCCACGCAATCGCAGCAGCCGGGTTTCATACCGCAAATAAAAATCAGGAGCCGTACGTTTGAGCAGATTTTTGGCAGTTCCGTGATTGATATTCGTCCGCAGGGTTCGGCCCAACTGGTGTTTGCAGGTCAGGTAAACAGCAACCAAAACCCGTTATTGTCTGCCCGGCAGCGCAAGCAGTTCAATTTTAATTTTGACCAGCGCATCCAAATGAACCTGACCGGTACCATTGGTGATAAGCTGAAAATTGCGACCAACTACAATACCGATGCGCAGTTCCAATT
>CAJYSL010000449.1 GCA_913777515.1 uncultured Mucilaginibacter sp. | reverse complement strand
TGCGTTGATAGAATTATTCTCCGGGTCGGTAGTCATAATTACATAACCTTTGTCGTGGTTATTGTCTGACGTATCAGCACCTATAAATTTGATGGCTGCCAAACCCAAATTGCGGTCGAGCGGCAAGGTAGCTTTAAATTTACCGTCGCCCGCGGGCGTCATCACCAGGTCGGTAGTATGCCATTGGTAGTTGCTGTAAGCATGCACTACGGCTTTTACATTTTTTTGCCCGGCTAATGGCGTGCCCTTGCTATCGTAATTTATCTGAACGTTAGTACCGGGCAAAGGCTTGCCCGGACCATATTCAAAGTTATTGGTTTGGGCGATTGCACCGCCCATCACCATGCTGATTATAGCCAGCAAACTCAATTTAATTTTCAACATCTGTATTTGTCTGTTTTAAAAAACTCACGGATTTTGCTGTATCTCGGGATTTAGCTGTATTTGGTAAGCCGGAATCGAGAATACATAACGGTCGCTGTTTGGCGTAAGCGTATAGGCAACGCCGCCAAAACTGCGGGTGTAAGTACGCTGAAACTGCGCTTCATTTTTCAGGCGTCGCATATCCCACCAGCGCAACATGCGGCAAAAAAACTCGCGGCGGCGCTCGTCAATAACTATTTTTAAAGCATCCGTTGCGCTTGCAGCTGTCAGGGCAACATAATCTGCTGCTTTAAAACGTTTACGGCGCAGGTTGTTTACCCAAAGCATGGCATTGGCTACGTCGTTATTACGTGCGTAATATTCTGCTTTTATCAGCATCATTTCGGGTACGCTCGGGCCAATATTACGCGACTCGCCAATAGCGCGGTCTTTAAAAAAGAAACGTCCGCCTGCAGCTGTGTAATTTATTGAGATGGTTGACGCGTCGGTGGTAAAGAGTGCATAACGCTGATCGCGCGTTCCTAAAATGCCTAACAACTCGTCGCTCAAACGCAATGCATAAGGCGTAAATGCACTGATACCGCCATTTGCAACCTTTGATAATAACACCTCCGGGTCACTTCTGCGAATGGGATAACTATTGGAATTTATAGCAGTGATGGTCCCCAGATCAATTAATGTACTGCGTAAGGCCAGTGCGCTATCGGCGTAAGCATTAGCTGCACCGTAATTATTCATGTATAAATAACAGCGGGCCAGTTCGGCATAAGCTGATGCCTTTGATGGCAAAGTATTGAATAACTGTGTGTTGGGCAAGCCAGGTACTGCCTGCTTCAAGTCATTAATAATCTGGTCGTAAACCGCTTGTACCGACGGACGGTTTAGCGGTTGAACGGTAGTTTGCACCAATACCATTGGCACGCCTAAATCGGTAGCGGCTGTAGCAGCATTATATGGTTTGGCGTAAGTATTCATCAGCATCAGGTAAGTGTCAGCACGATGCACTTTGGCTTCGGCAACCAACGCAGCTTTATCAGCCTCCGAACCACCCGTGCTTGATGGAACTTCGTTGACAATAACGTTACTATAGGTAATAGTGTTGTACATAGCATTCCAGTTATTATCGGTCTGATTGGCCCCTAATGGAAACAAGTCGGGTTGCCAGGTATAACTGTTACGCCAATAGCGGTAACTATCATTTACTAAAGCCAGTTGTTGTGTACTGCCGTCTACCAGTTGCACATCATCAGAGGATATGTCACCGATTTGCGGGCCGGTTTCGTAAGCACTGGTATTGTTGAGTAAAAGTCTGTAATTACCGATATCACCAGGCACCAGCTGGCCCTGCGTTTTGATATCTACATATTTTTGGCACGAACCTAAAGCGGCGGCCATCAACAATAAAAAATGATATCTTAATTTCATGATGCGTTTACTTTAAAAGTTGAGATTTAAATTAACAGAATAAGAGCGCGCTGCCGGTAAGCCACGATTGCTGCCTATGTATGAGGCAAAATCGGGATCGTAACCCTCTTTATTGGCACGCCATATTAAACCCAGGTTATTTACCGTAGCGCCGATTTGCGCGCCTTTAATTTTGTAACGGCTCAATACGCCCGACGGCAACTGATAACTTAAGGTTAATTGGCGTAAGCGTACATAATCGCCTTTTAGCACATTGATATCTGAGTTTTGATATCTGATTAAACTGATTTGAACAGCGTTAACGTTGCCGTTTAAGCCGGGAACCGCGGTGGTAGCCTCATCTCCGGGCTTCATCCAACGCTTAGCAATATCTGCACTCAAATCAAAATTAGTGTTAGTAAACGCCGATGTAATGTAGTTTTGAATACTTGGCTTCAGGAACACACTACCAAACTGGTAGGTAGCCTGCCCAAACAAAGAGAACTGCTTATAACGCAAAGTAGTGTTAAAACCACCAAAATACGGAGCCGTAGTTCTTCCGGCATATTTTAAATCGGATAAAGAACTTAATGTTACCGTGGTAGCTTTAACAATATCGCCGTTGCGGTCATAAATCTGCGTTAAGCCAGAAGCATCTAAACCGGCGTTGCGGTAAACGAACAGTTTATCTGACGGATAACCATTAATTGGACCAATAGAAGATGGCGATGTTCCTAAATTTGAGGTATACAGGCTTTCTAAAAATCGGGCATCGGTCAGTTTGTTGGTATTGTAAGCAAAGCTCAATCCGGCACTCCAGTTCCAATTGTTTTTTTGTACAATCACACCGTTCAGGCCAATCTCGGTGCCGTTACCTTTCATCGAAGCGGCATTGCGTGTTATAGTAGAGCTGATGGTTCCGTTATAGACACTGCTGATAGGGAAGGCATATAGCAAATCTTTTGAGTTTCTTTTAAACACCTCAACAGATCCGCTTAAACGACTATTAAGCACGCTGAAATCGACACCTAAATTGGTTACATAGGTTCGTTCCCAACGCAACTGTGGGTTAGCCAAAGCTATAATATTTGCAGTAGCCTGTCCGGTAGTAAAATCATTTGAGCCTAACGCAATATAAGTATATGGTAGCACCGACAATGACAGGTTGCCGTTTACACCATAAGTAGCTCTTAGAGCCAGATTATTTAACCATGTTAAATTCTTCAGAAAATCTTCGCGGCTTGCGTTCCATTTTACGCCTGTAGACCATAATGGCGTTGCGCGATACTTCCTGTCTAAACCGAAGTTATTATAATCGTCATACCGTACACTGCCCGATAATACGTACTTATTTTTATATGAATAAGCTGCGTTTGAATAATATGATAAAAATCTCCGTTGCTTGTCGGCCTGAGTTGGATATCCGCCCTTGTTAAATGTCACAAAACTGGTAGGCGTTGCCCCGCCTATGTATGCGTAAGTAGGTGTTGAAGAAAGATTAATAATAGTATTGTTGATACCCGTAGCCAAGTTGTAACCCCAGATACTATTAATATTTTGCCCAATGTTTGTTTCACGAATCTCGGTACCGGCAATAGCAGTAATATGATGATCTGTTGCAAAAATCCGATCAAAATCAAGCTGCCCTCTTACACTGTAATTGCGCTGATTAGTGTTTGATTGCGCTAAACCTCCGCCGGTGGTGATGCCTAAACTATTACTGGTTGCTGTAGGATAAGTATAATAGTTAAGCAAATCTCTCATAAAATAGGTACGCGGATCATAATACGTGCGTTGAGAATCAAAAGTACGCTCGGTGGTGTAGATAGCACTGGCTGATAAGCCACCAAACAAAGGAGCTTTAAGACTGATATTAAAAACGTAGTTATTATCGCGCTGAGAATTACTTCCGTAATTGATCTCGTCCAGGTAATTATAACGCCAGTCTTTATATACCGGCGACAGCGTTCGGGTAAAATCCGGACTAATGCGGTCGAAGTTGATACCATTACCATTGGCATCAGCCAGTAACTGGTAAGGCATCAGCGTAAAACGGCTTGGCTGATACAGCGTTTGCAACGCTAACCCATTGTTTACCAAGTTAAAAAACGAGCCCTTGAAACTGGTTGCTAAAGTAACCTTATTAAAAAACTTCCAACTGTTGTTTAACGTGGTGGTAAGGCGGGTACCATAATCATTCACTTCATTGGGCCGCTCGCGGCTATAAGATGCCGAATAATAATAGGTAGAATTTTCAGATCCGCCACTTACAGACAAATTGTATTGCTGGCTTTGAGCGCTCTGCAAAAAGTATTTATTAATTTGTGAACGGTTGTCGATAGCACTTAACGTATTTACGCTGGCATCGTATTGTGTTTGTGTTATGGTTCCGGCTTTAAGTTGTTGCGCCAGCGCAGTACCGGGTGGTACCACATTCAAGGCATTAAAATAGTTGGATGGAGCGATAGCCGTTAAAATATTTCTATCAACCAGTTCCTTTTCGTAGTTCAGCATTTGTGCAGAACTCATGGTTTTAAAATAGTCGAGGTTTGGTTTCTCGCCCAAAGTTAATATTGTCGAAAAATTAACGGCCGGTGTTTGGCTGCGTTTGCCTTTTTTGGTAGTTATCACGATAACGCCGTTGGCAGCACGCACGCCCCAGATAGATGCGGCAGCTGCGTCTTTTAAAATGCTGATGTTTTCAACATCATTAGGATTTAGCGTTGATAAATCAAGCTCAGTGATTGCACCGTCAAGTACTACTAAAGGCACCTGCTCCCCGCTTAAACTGTTGCGGCCACGGATATTAATTACGTAATCATTTGTACCTACTGTTCGTGTTCCGCCATTGGCATTTGGCACGGTAGCAATAGAGCCGCCGCTCTGGTAGAAAAAACCGCGGTCGCCTGAAGTAAGATTAACCTGTAATCCCGGAACTAAACCTTCAATCCTGGAAAGGAGATTATTTTGCGGATGCTCTTCAATTTCTTTAGCAGTAACTGTAGCAGCCGACCCCGTTGCACGCTCTTTAGGCAGGGTTTGGTAACCATTGCTCACCACCTTTACTTCATCAAGGGTAGTACCATTGCTTACCAGTGTAACATCCAGTTTAGCTTGTTTTACAGATGCGGTAACTTCTACCTTATTGTACCCAACGGCATCAAATACAATTACGTTACCTGTACTTACAGCGGGCAGTAAATAGCCGCCGGCATCATTAGTTTGTGCGGCCTGGTTTGTACCTTTTACCCAAACGTTGGCATAGGCGATCGGTTCATTTCGCTCATTGTAAACCGTTCCGCGAACCGTCATCAGCCCGCTTTGAACTGCAGTTGCAGGAGCCGTTTTGGTGACCTCATCATCAACGCCAGTAAAAAACTTAGCGTTGCGTGCTACAATAGAGTACGTATTTTCGCTTACGTACAAAAAAATCAGGTTGTTGGGGTATAACACGTTTTTTAACACGTCTTCTACCGATGTGCCTTTGAGTTTTTGCTTAGTGGTAAACTTGTTTTCCAGTAAACCATGCTCGTAAGCAAAACGGGTTTTGTATTGTTTTTCAATAGTTTGCAACGCCTCCGTAAGCGAAATGCGTGTTGCGTTTGGATTTTGCTGCGCCAAAGCCACAGGCCTGAAACCTAATGTTAGGGCAAAGCAAAGGCATAACGCCAAAAACGTAAATGTTTTTTGCATAATACTTTAGTTAAATAAATTGATGTTTAGGGGTTACTTTGATTTTAAGTAGTACACACCATCGCGCTCTTGTACTGTGGCATTAAGCAGGTTGGCCAGCATGTAAAGTGTGCTTTCGCGCGTACGTACCGATATTGTTCCGTCTATTTGTTTGTTTAAAAGAGTCGGGTTGTCAACCACTATCCTGTTGCCGTATGTATCTTCAAAATTATCGATGATAGCCGCCACCGTTATGCCGCTGGCCATCATTTTATGTTCTGTCCAGGCCAGTGGCTTGTCATGCAGACTGCTAATCAACTGCTTTTTAAGTTGCCCGTTGTCATACTCGACTGCCGCACCCGGCTGCATCAGGTAAGGCACCGAACCTTTACCGTTCTTGCTTACGCTAATCTTGCCTCTCAATAAAGCAACCAGCACCTTATCTCGCCGGTATTTGATGTTAAACCTCGTTCCCAGCACTTGTACATTTAAATTTCCGGCATGTGCCACAAACTGCTCACCGCGTTTCACGTTGGAAGGCTGCTGGTTTAAATGTTTTACATCAAACAAAGCCTCGCCCTTTAACCAAACCTCGCGCATAGCGTGCCAGCTCCAGGCACGGTAATATTTAATTTGCGAGTTGGCATTTAGGCTGATAACACTATTATCGGGCAGCATAACCGTACGATGTTCGCCAAAGCCGGTAGCAATTTCTACCTTGCTGTTATAATACCACCATCCGCCCAAAAGCAAGCCCATGGTAGTTGCGGCTATACTGCTCCATACCCGCAAACGCCGTATTGTGCCTTTACGTTGTTCGGTGCCTGCAATACTTTGCTCAACCCGTTCCCAAACTAACTGCTGATTTTGGGCATCATCTTTAATGACATCCCCGCTTATTATAGTGAGCACATAAGCACGGGCCTCACTATACTCAGATAAATTACGAGGTTGGGTATTCAGCCATTCCTGCCAACGGCCGTTTACATCAACACCATACTTTACCCAATTAATAAACAAGTCATCATCAATAAAGTCAGAAAACGTGTACGAACTATATTTTTCCATCAAGCACCAGCGCCATTACGCGCTTTTATTTATACAAAGCAAAAACCTTTTGATTTTACCCCACCAAAAACACAAAAATTTAAAAATAATTTACATTGGCTTAAAATACACCTTGTATTATCTGAAAAACTCGAATTTACAAGCAACAAAAAGCAACAAAAGCTCACCTTTATTTAAGTTTAATAGCAATTTCATAGCATCAATAGCCCGGTAATTCAATTTATAAACACCTTTAACACTTAAATTCAGCAGTTCGGCTATTTGTTCGTAACTCAACTCCTCAAAATACCTTAAATAAAGTACTTCTTTTTGCCGGGCGGTGAGTTTATCAAGCGCTTCAATCAGAATTTTAGCCTTTTGACTCAAATTCTCCTTCTGGATGTACTCCGACTCGGGGTTAAACTGGATTTGAAAATGTTCTGTTGAAGAAATTTCTACTTTTTGCCATTTACTATCGGCAGCGGAAACCTTGATGAGCTGGTTGCGCAAGGATGCCAGCAAATAAAACTTGACGTTGGCCGTGCGACTTAGATTGGCGCGGTTAGTCCATAAGGTAACAAAAAGGTCCTGGATGCAATCGCGCACCAATTCGGCATGATTGAGTTTACGCATGCCATAACTATACAGACTCTGATAGTACTTAGAATATATTTCCTGAAATGCTGAGCGGCTTCCATCTAAAAAAGACCCCCATAACAAGTCATCATCCATAACCTTGAACCCAGATACCGTATAGTTTAAATTAATGTAAGGTAAATATAATGTTTTTTAGAAGAATAGTAATTTTTACTACACGACATTAAAGCAATGGTATTAATATGATAGTAGGAATCTCATTTACCAAACATTAATTGATTTTCCTAAAGACCACCTTTACCGGATGCTGTAACGAGCTTCAAAATAAACAGGCTGATATTTCCTTTTGACAACCAGTATCCGTTTGTTAGTAAATTGAAAAAGGGAACCATCCTGATTAAAAACTCAATTCCCGCCCTATCAAAACCCTCAGTAAATATGATGATGTATGTGTAGAAGTTAATCTTTTCAATAATTTGATAAATAGCTGCTTGCTCATAATTGATCCGGAACTTCACCTTGATACGCGCAAGGTCTTTATAGGTGATGTTATCAAACTGCTTGCTTTTGGTATGGCAGTTCATCATCAACAGGTCGGTTTGGTTTGACTGACTTACCGGCTCATATATTATATTGGTAAATGGCTCATCGGCGATCTCAACCGACGATCCGGTGAAGGTTTTTAGGTTGACCCGAACTTCATTGATATGAATGATTGACATAAGGGTTGATTGCCGAATAATTGCTTGTTTAAAATTGGGACCTTAGCAAAGCTGCAATAAATAGAAATTTTCTTTACAGCGAAATATCGATATATACATTTAAGTGAACTTGGTTTACAATTTTAAGCCGATCATAAAATAGATTAAGTGGGTTTATTTATCATTAAATCGGGCTTTCGCACCCTTGCAAGATACCTGTTTAATGCTCTATTCCGTATTTAATTGATTTATCCCCCGCCTGTTTTGATGTGATGGTATTTTTAGGCAAGAACCTGTACATATTACATGCTTATTATTATATTGTACACTGCTTGGATATATTATTTAAAATACAATATTTTTATTACAGGCTTACTATTTGACATTTAAGCACAGGCCAGCATATGTTTACACGTTTAGTTTCAAATAGCAGATTCTAAATCTATGGAAGGTATCACCATCGCAATTGTAGATGACCATGCCCTTTTCAGGAGCGGCATTGCTGCCCTTTTGAAAGAAGAAGGCATCAAAGTTTTATTTGAAGCTGCCCACGGCGTCGAAATGCAGGAACTGATCAAAGACAGACAGCCTGACATTATTTTGATGGACATTAATATGCCTGTAATGGATGGATTTGAGGCAACCACCTGGCTTGCGGCCCATTATCCAGACTGCCATGTACTCGCACTTACCATGTTTGCCGACGACAAAGCCATACTGCAAATGCTTAAAGCCGGCGCCAAAGGCTACATCAGCAAAGAATCGGTAGTTAAAGAACTGCTGCGTGCACTGCAAGCCATCAATACAAAGGGGCTATATTTAAACGATAACATATCAGGACGCTTGCTGCATTCTATGCAGAAAGCTGACGAGCCGATATTGTCGGCCAAGGAGCAAGAATTTTTAATACATTGCTGCTCCGAACTTACCTACAAGGAAATTGCCGACAAGATGAATGTAAGCCCGCGAACAGTTGATAACTATCGCGATGCCATTTTTATGAAACTTCAGTTAAAATCCAGATCGGGGATGTTGCTTTATGCTATTAAGAACCGGTTGTTTTCGGTTTAGGAATTCCTCTGCTAGATGCAGACTTCACATCATTTTATTGTATATTATTTACAGATAATACATAAACATTTTGAGTTTACAAGTGGTTGCAATTAAATGAATGATTTAATAGAAGAAGGTGATTATGTGCAGCACATTAGCCCTAAAATTAACAGTGGTTTACGGATGAGTGTAGAAGAAATTAGTGATAATGGCGAAAAAGCAAAATGTTCACACTATGTAAGCGGACAATCAGATCCCAAAGTAGATTGGTTTCCTCTTACCGACTTGAAATTAGTCGAAAAGGCGGATGGTGGTTTCACTGACTAAAATCTACAAATCATTGAAATTACCCAAAATGCAAAGTTTTTGGGTAATTTCAATGATTTCCAAAATGATTGCAGCCTTACTGTAATTTAACACACATTGCCCCCTTGTTTATCGTCATGAACAACGATAAAAGTTTCTATAAAAAATATTCAACTTATCAATCATAAATCCGCTTTTTCTGAAAGCCGAAGCATCTGCGAAACAGGGTGTTTTCACGTACATAAATCAGTGGTTTTTACTTGAAACAATTCCGTCATACATATTGAAATTTGAAACAAGCAAACGCTTATCTACTACCATTAACCTTTCAATTAATCAATTTCAAAAACTTGTATTATGATGGAAATCCCCCTGAAGCTCAATCAGTCGAACGTTAAAAATGCGCCGCCCTTTACCCAGATGTTAGAAAACCTGCAGGCAAACATTTTAAAAGGCCACGGCAGAGACTTTGCCTTTCATCTGTTTTTTTCGTTCGACAGGAACAAAGCGGAGCAAGCCAAAGCCTGGATTGCGGACTTTGCGCGAAATAATAAAATCACCAGCGCAAAACAGCAGTTGGACCGCACAAGAGAATTTAAACTTAATCAAACTGACGGTGGCCCTATCGTCACATTATCCCTTTCTGCACACGGTTACCGGGCTCTGGGCCTTGATGACGTTATGCCCAAAGCATCACAATCGTTTCTTGGCGGCATGCGAGCCGATAAAGACAAGTTACTGGATGATACTGACCGTTGGACAGCCGGCTTTAACGACAAAAACCGGCCTGTTGACATGATGATTTTAGTAGCCGACGATGATTTAGTCACTGCCAGCACTCTTTCTCTAAAATTGACTAAGGCAATCAATCTGTTCGCCCATTTCCTGCTTTCGCAGATGGGTAAAGGATTAAAGAAGAAAGGCGTGATAGGCGGCGGCATTGAACATTTCGGTTACGCCGATGGCATCAGTCAGCCGCTTTATCTGGACGAAGATATTAAGAAACAGCAAGGCACCGATAAATGGGACGACAAAACCAACTTAGACAGACTTTTGGTCAAAGACGGCCCGGCTGATGTAGACAGTTTCGGCAGCTACTTGGTTTTCCGTAAACTGGAGCAGGATGTCAAAAAGTTTAAAGAAGCAGAGGGAGATGATCTAGAGGATTGTGGTACTCCTACTAACGGCAACGTAGTTCCGTGTGTAATTAATGAAAAAAATATACCCGACCGCTCACTCGGTGGTTCCATGGTGGTAGGCAGGCATGAGGATGGCACTCCTGTAGAGTTGCATAGTTTGCCGCAAGGTCCGCAATCAACAGCAAATAATTTTAATTATGGCCTTAACGATATTTCCAGATGCCCGTTTTTTGCCCACACCCGAATTATGAACCCGAGGGATGGCGACTCGATAGCCGGCGACGTAAGCGCACAACGCATTACCCGCAGGGGTATACCTTATGATGATATTGGCCGTTTTCCACAGGATGTTATTGAGGTTACAGATGAAATGTTAAACGACAATCAGCCCTCGGGCGGTGTAGGTTTGCTGTTTATGTGTTATCAAAGCAATATCGATAGCCAGTTTCTCATTTTACAACAGCATTGGGCTAATGATGGAAATATTGCAGGGCATCACCTGGGTACCGATGATGCCATTATCTCGCAAGCAGCCAGCAGCGGTAAAAAAGTGCTTCCGGTTAAATGGGGCCAGCCGGCTCTTAATGATGCAAAAGCGTTTGATTTTCCGCATGCAGTAACCAATCGCGGCGGCGAGTATTTGTTTACGCCGAGCATTGCTTTTCTTAAATCGCTGAACAATATTCCTCCTACTGAGTAATTAACGAATATTAAACCACTCGGTTGATTAAATGCCGGCGGCAGCCTTGTTAAAACAAAAAGATGTATTGATACAGCTGCCGCCTTTTGCTACATTTAAATAACTAACCTTTAGCAATGAAAAAATTCCTGACCTGGATTTTCGGACCGGTGGTAGTAGCCGTCTGCGAAATTGAAGAAGAGAAAAAAGCATTAGCCGATACCTTTGTGTTCAAAAATTCGGTTGCTGATTTTTTTCTTATAGCTAAGAATACCGGATTTGTATTAATCCCTGCAATTTTGTCGGGTTTAATTTTCCTGGTTTTACCACAGGGCAGAGATACTCTTTTTCTGGTCATCGAAAAAATGGCCGAAGGAAATTTCTGGCAATTGTCCCTTTTTCTTTCAGCAATAATTATCTGGAGCATGATGGCTGAGTTTAGCGTGAGGTATGCTACCAGTATTGCCGATAACTCCGGTAAGAGCCTGCGCGACTCCAGGATATATGCCCGCAAAATTATTCAGCGCTTTTTAGCTGCATTCTGCCTTTTTTGGCCGTGCACCTTCGTTCTTATAGCACTGGTGTTTATTTATTTTAGTACCGAAAGGAAATTTGAGTTAGTAGAGACGGCCTGCTTTATCATATTCGGATTTTTGCTGTACTTTATTTTCAGAGGCCTCAGTTACTTTTACTTTCACCGGCGATCACGGAATCCCAACGAAGCCGCACGCACTTATTTAGGAGCCCGCTCTTTATCGCCTGCCGAATTTAACTGGATCAACCGCTTATATGGCATTTATAACGAGTTTGTATTTGATTTTCCTAAAGAAACAAATTTTATAGGCGAGTACCGAAGAACTCTCAAAAACTTTACTGAATATTTTACCAGCCATGATTCACCTATCAGGACAAGGTTTCCGCAAGATAAGGAGGTTATGTCCGAGCGCCGTCTTATACCTCAACTTTTTAATTTAGAAGAAGGCAGTCCGCTTATAAACGGCCGCGGCGACAGCTATAAATGGCGGTATTCAATCCCGACAGGCTTTTTCCCAGTATTACATTTTCAACTTAAAATAATAGTTTTATTGGCGGTTATTATTTTTCTGTTTTTTTCGTTTATGCCCGCTGATGGTGATTTTTTTGCTACAGTTGGCGCTCCTGCCCTCCTAGCCTTTGCATTTGCCTGCTACTCTGGGCTTTATTCCGGCTTGCTTTTTATAGATTACGCCTGGCTACGCAATACCTTTATATCCTGCCGATTTATTTTGATCGTTTTGCTGCTCTTGTCTACCTATTTTAACCAGGATCACCCAGCAAACATGAGATGCACTGCTAATGATGCCCGACCGAAAGCCGTCAGCCAGTTTAATAAATGGTTTAAACAATATAAAACCGACATGGACTTGGCTTATAAAGGAATCACCAAATATCCCGTTGTATTTGTTTGCGCCGAGGGTGGTGCTTTTCGTACTGGAGCTTATACCGGTCTTTACCTTTCGCGCTTACAGCAAGAGATGAAAGAAAACAACATCAATGTAAAAAGATCCATATTTTCTATGTCGGGTGTATCGGGCGGTATGTTAGGCTTATCCTACTATAATGCCAAAGCGTTTGGTGACTCAAGTAGAAACGTTAATGCGGGATCGGACACCTCAAAGGCTATAATTTTTTTTGAACACGATTCATTATCTCCCATTCTTGGTAAAATGCTGTTTGGCGAATTCTTAAATTTGTTTTTACCCTGGCACGTTAAGCAGTTTGACCGTGCCATCGCATTGGAAGACTCATGGACATCGGCTTACAATGAGGTGCGTACCGGTAAAGAAAAAAACCGCTTTAGCGACGATTTCCTTAAAAAAGATACAGGCGCTCTACAGCCTATGCTTATCATCAACACAACTGAGGTAGAATCGGGTTACCAATGCTGGATCAGCAATTTTGAGCCCGATAGCTTGGCCTACCGCGCGAACCGCGATTTACTTGCCAAAAAAGTGCAAAATGTCACTTACAGCACTGCAGTAAATTTCAGCACACGCTTTCCGTTGTTTTCGCCTGCGGCAAAAATTGATACCTCCGGCGGACGCTACCATTATGTTGATGGTGGTTACGTAGAAAATTACGGAGCGGCATCTACTTTTGAGTTATTGAGCCTCCTTAAAAAGAAAGCCTCTAACTTTAATTTGGTTTATCCTATTGTATTATACCTCCGCTTTAGCAACGATACCAATACAGTTGCAAAAAACATCCGTTTTGCCAACGAAATAACTGAGATCGTTGATGGAATTGTAAACACCCGGGGTGGGCGCAGCCGGACGGCAATTAACCAACTAAACCAGTTTATTCATTCGCCCTATGATGGTCTGATAGTAGATCAGCCTTTGAGTAAAAATAAACGCGAAGTCCCGATGAACTGGGTGCTGTCCAAGCGAAGCATAGAAAATATTATGCGCGATCTGAAAGAAAAGTTTCATAAAGATTCCACCCAGACATTTAGTGCCAAATTGAAAGCTTACAACATAAAGCTACTGCCCATCAAACGATAAACCCCGGCTCGCATCTTTTGGATACTAATAAACACTCACACCGGATAGTTAAACGCTATCCGGTGTTTTGCTTTGGATCTCCAGCTGAATCCCAAGACTTTTAGATTGTAAAATGTTTTCTAGTTTAATTTGCACTGCGCAAATAGACTGCGCAGTGCATAATTTATTTTGTAGCCATTAACCCCGAAAGTTAAAATTTGATATAGGCTTTTTACAAATTATCTGCCCCGGTTAAAGTAGCTTTGTTACTAACGGTATTAATATTACGGCAGCTAACAGCAGCGCCGCGAACCTTTGTAAAATGGTCACTAACCATTAAGTGGTAAAATATCAAGGCTTTCGGCTTATTTTATTAAATTAATGCCGATTTAAATTATGCAAAACAACCTATTCCTTAAAATGCTTAGGCACCTCCGGCTCCAGGAAGAGGTAATGCTGTTTGGCAACGTGATAGAAATAAGCCAGCCCGAAGAAACGCAGGTCATGAATTTTTTGCGGACCGAATACGAACGCGAAATACTGGAATATCCTTACACACCACCACCATTTAACCCGGAAGCAGCGCTGTGGGCGGCCAAAACCATTTATCTTGCTGCACAACTTATCCTGTACCGCGAGAGTAAATTAACACAGGTGCGCGAACTGCTCGGCCATTACCCGCTAGAAACGGATGCTTCGGCCGTCCTCTCGGCCGACCTTTGCCTGCGTTTTCTGCCCGATATCATCAGCCAGTTGAGCATTATCGACCCTGATGACAGCCTGATTCTGCATTTGCTGGAATTACTTATCGCCTGGCATTATTCGGGCGTGCGCTACCCGCTTAATCCTCAAAAAATCAACCCGAATGAAGTCTATAACGATCCGTGCCTGAAACAGCTATATACTGATCGCATTATAAAACACGCCCGGTTGCCGTTGGCTACGCATCCTTTTTTCACCGTTTCCGTAAGCGCGAGCCTGGGCCTGTTTGCCGCCGATTTGTGGAAAGACTTTAAACCTGCACACACTCATGAATAATCATATCCAAAGGCTTAACGCCGTACTCGCTTCTGTAAAAGACACCTTTGTTGGTAAAAACGAAATTATTGACCTTCTTGGCGTATGCCTCATCGCCAACGAAAATGCCTTTTTGCTGGGCCCGCCCGGTACGGCCAAAAGTGCTATCGTAAGGTCGCTGTCTAACTGTATCATCGATGGTAAAAACTTCGAATACCTGTTAACCCGCTTTACCGAGCCTAACGAAATTTTTGGTCCGTTTGATATCAGGGCACTCAAAGACGGCAACCTGGTTACCAATACCGAGGGCATGATGCCCGAAGCCTCAATGGTGTTTTTAGACGAGATTTTTAACGCCAATAGCGCCATCCTTAACAGCTTATTGCTGGCTTTGAACGAAAAGATTTTCAGGCGGGGTAAAGAAACCCGCAACCTGCCTGCCCTGATGTTTATTGGCGCCAGTAACGTACTGCCCGAGGATGAGGCCCTCAACGCCCTACTCGACCGCTTTTTGGTACGTGTTAAATGCGATTATGTAGATACCGATTTATTGGAGCATGTGCTGATGGCGGGCTGGAATTTCCAAAACAAAGAAGGGCAAGAAAAACCTCAAATTACACCAACCGAAATCAGGGAATTGCAGGCGTTACGGAAAACGGTCGACCTCTCGCCTATCAGAAAGCAATATGTGGATCTGGTTCATAACCTGCGGAATACAGGCATCAAGGTATCTGACCGCAGGGCGGTAAAAATTCAGAACTTACTGGCGGCCAGCGCCATCACCTGTGGCCGGCAGGAAGCCATTACCTCAGATTTGTGGGTAATAAAATACATCTGGGATACCGAGGAGCAAATAGAAATACTATCGGGCATGATAAACCTGATTATCGAAAAAGAAAGCTC
Organism: uncultured Mucilaginibacter sp.; assembly: GCA_913777515.1. Lineage (GTDB taxonomy): Bacteria > Bacteroidota > Bacteroidia > Sphingobacteriales > Sphingobacteriaceae > Mucilaginibacter. Next base: position 33,890 of record CAJYSL010000449.1, on the reverse strand, counting down.
AGCTAATGCCCACCCGCAGGCGGTTTTAAACAATGCACCTAATGCCGAAGAGCTGATGAAAGAAGTGTTGCACCTGAAAGGCAGATTCGAGAATGATAACCTGTCTTTTGAGGAGCAAAACGTAATTAAGGATAAGCTGCGCTATATACAAACCCGCAGCAACTGGATAAAAAACTACGAGCACAAGCAGCACATACAAAACGAGATTGAGTTATTATGGCAAAAGATACTGCAGGCAGTATAGTTTTTTACCTGAGGCTAAACATTCGCAGCAAAGAGCATCTTGGCGCAATACGGCACTGGAAAAATCTGAAAGCGGCGCACGAGGCTGGTTACATCTGGGTGAAAGATTTTACAGCCGACCAGATTAAGGCAGCTGAAGTGCTTAGCCTGCCCGACAAGCAAATGTATGAGGCGCGCGGTGGTAAGCTATTTTTAAAGGATGGCTACCTGCCCGAGCGCAACATACCGGCTTTGCTGTGGTCGCCCATTGACAGGGCCTTGCCTGTTAAACTGCCGGCCTTTAACCATAATTATTTCGGTATACCCGGTAAGGTGACTGTCGGCCTGGTTAAATCAGCGCATGAAAAAAAAGCTTCAGCAATGCTTGTTCCGCTTAGCCAGCTTCAAAAGTATGTAGAAACGGCGCCGGCCATCAGGTTAAAAAATATCAGGTGGACTATTGTGGATAAGCAATATGCCTTTTTGGTTGGCGCACCCTTATTGCCGTTGCATGGAGAGGTACACTACACCGAGAGCGACTTTATGATCCCGGCCGGTTACGCTTTTGATCTGCACGCGCTGTTGTCGTCATTAAATACGCTGCTCAACCCCAAAAAGTTATTTTGGATAGTGTTTAACCCCGACTCTAACTATTTTACTGTACCTAAAGCGCAACTGAGGCCCTTAACCATAGGCTCGTTCCGCGCAAGCCTAAACCAATTACCGGAGGCGTTATGATGACTTACCAGGAATATTTTCAGCCTTATCAGGATTATTTTTGGCAGTGGGAAGACCATAAAGAAGTGGTTGCCATTCCGGGTGGCAACACCATTGCTTACCGCGAGCTGGTCGAATCCGTTTTACAGCAATTATCCATTCAAGGCATTCCGCCCTTTGGCTCGGTATTGCTTGCCATTATGGCTACCAATGCTAATGGCGCTACGGACATCGGTCATGTACGTACCATCATTGCGTCTGATGTGGAGCGTGGCGATAAATCGGTAGAGCAGGCATTTGAGTTTTTAGAAATGCTGTCTGCCTTACCGGCCGACTATAAACAGGGTACCAAACGGCTCATGCTTTTGCAAACCATTTTTGAGTCGTGCCACAACCGGCTGTCGGCCAAGGCGGCAAAGCGTATCTTGAGCGATTACCGTACCCTCAAAGCCGACAATCAGCAAGCAGACGTAAAACCTTTGTTAAAAAAAGACCGCTACAAACGCGATCTGCTGCCGATTGCCTTACTCAGTAAAAATTTTCCGGATATTAAAACCCTGCTGGCTAAAGTAAGTTCGGCGTTAAATATTGAGGAAGAACTTAAAGATTTAAACGGCAACCTTCAGCAAAAAAAGAAAGAAGACTGGTTACAGCTGCTTACCGACGAGCATGCAACCCGCCCGATTGGCGTGCTCATTAAGCACCTGTGGGGTGCGTTGCATATCCCGCTGCATAACTCGTTACCCAGTACGCAACCCTTGGGCGGTGTTTCTGATTTAACCAACAAAGGCGATTTTGATAAACTGCTGATTTCGGAGTTTGCTAATGATGACCTGGTGTTTTTATCCAGACTGGCCAACAACGAGGCGCTGTACCTCAACCGCGAGGTACCGCCAATCAGCAATAATTTAAAGCGCGTTTTGGTTATTGATGTTTCTATCAAAACCTGGGGTACGCCTAAAACGGTTGCTTACGCAGTAATGCTGGCTATTGCCAGGCACCCTAAAACTGATATTGAGTGCATTGCATTTTCGGTAGGTAATACCTGCCAGCCGGTTACCTTTAATACGGTTAACGACCTGATAGTAAGTTTACGGCATGTAGAGAGCTGCCTGCACCCAGCCCGCGGTTTGGAAAGTTTTATTAAAGAGTACAAAGGCAAAGCCGAAGTATTTTTTATCTCGGCAGCAGATAATCTGCAGTCGCCGGAAATGCTGAAACTGATGAGCGACCATCATGATTTTTTCAGCTACTGGATATACATTACCACACAGGGCAGAGTATCGTTATACAGGCGGCAGCAAAACAACAAAAAGCATGTACAGGATTTCCAGTTACCGTTAGAAGAACTGTGGAACCAACCCGAGCGCAGCAAACAAGGTGGCCCAAGCGCTACCCGTGTGCCTATTCTGCTTAAAATGCCTCAAATTCCGGGTACAATGATGAGCACGGCTGATGATAATATCTACCTGATGACAAGTGATAAAAAGCTTTACCGTTTGTATGACATTGAATCGAAGAAAAACGAAAAGGGCTGGGAACTGGTCGTTCAGGACCTCCCCTTTACGTCAAACACTGCGGAAATGGGTTTGCTGGACGATGGCGCCCACGTTTTGCTTGCTTTTGCACAAAAAGACAGAAGAATACTTTTGCTGAACCTAAGCAACAATGAGCGGAAAATATTTTGGTTTGAGGAGTGGAGATATGCCTATAACAATTTTGTATTTTACAATAACCAATTTTATTACGTATTGCGCGAAAATAGCTGGGCTATTTCGCTCGACGGAACAATTACCAATAGCGCGGTACTCCCGAAGGTGATTTTAGAAAACCATCAATCGCGCCAAAAAGACTTAGGCGTACTGCAGCAAAAGTTTTTTGATGCCTGGAAACAATTAAAAAACGTTCAGCAGCTAACTATTAATGATAAAGGCAACTTTGTTTTTAATACGCACGAGTTATACGTAAACAGCAATGGCATTATAAAGCTGGATTCATTTTTTTCAAAAGCAACAATACAGGCCGAAAAAATATCCAAAAGCAATTTTCTTTTTGCCGATGGCAGCATTATCGAAATTAAAAGCGCAGGTTATTTTATTTTTAAAAGCAGCGACAAAAAAATACCGCATATTTATGTACCCGCCGTGTTAGATAGCAGTTTAGGCATAGCTACTGCCGGAGCATTTGCGGGCAACCCTTATTATTATAAATCGCCAAGGGTTAACGTATTTTTAAAATCGGCGGGCAGTAAGCCACTTGAGATAGTAAAGATCATTAAGGAGTTTACAGGTATTGGTTTAAAAGATGCTAAAGCGTTGGTAGATCATGCCCCTCAATCCGTATGGCAAAATGCATCGCATCGTAAAGCTGGCGATTTTAAGTTTAAGCTGGAGCAGGCAGGCGCTATAGTTACTATAGAAAGCATGGAAAACGACCCAAACGCCGCCACAGAAATTTTGCACCCAACGCTGTTTTTTGAGCGATACATTCATCCATTTATCAAAACCATAAAAAATGGAACTAAAAATTAAACCGGCTGCTTTAAGCAAATACCCGCTACTGGGCGTATTTATCAAAGGCTCTTCTATTCGTTATTGGGTCGAGCAGGTACAGCTGATGGGACTATCGCTTCAAGATGTGGACTTCTATGCCATACCCGGAACAGCCGTTAATACGGTTGCCGGCTGTTTGCTTATTACTCAGCGAACCGTCCGCGATATTTACAGCAACGAATATTGCCAGTCGATTTATAATACGTTGTTTATTCCCGAAAAATCGGAAGTATTTCCGGCTATCGCCGTTGACGAAATACAAACGCTGTTTGCTAGCAAAAAGCACTTTTTTCATCCGGTATACGGATTTTGCGAATTGACGGAGCCGATTGACTGGACAACCCTGATTGAGGCGCCGTTAAACGTACCAAGGCAATTGACTATGCCCGCCGAAAGAGTGTTTATACCTGGCGAAATCCGGAGCTTCCAGGTGGAGCCTGTGGTCCCCGAAGCATTCATCAAGCAGTTGCAGGATGCAGTTCCGAAGGAAGAAGATGAATCGAAACCTTTAACCAAGGCAGAGCAAATGAAGCTTGCCATGTACAAAAATCTTTTTGGCGATACGACGGGCAGTGGCGGTATGCTTGGCGGAGCTGGCATGAGCATGCTTGGTGGTTTAGGCTCCGTATTTGGCGGCTTGTTTGGTGGTGGCGCTAATTTTGGCGGCGCTATACAAAACGACTATCACGACCTGGAAAAACGTAACCAGAACGAGGTTGACCGGTTGCTCGACTTATTCAAAACAGACCCTGATGAAGCGCTAAAACGTGCCATCCCCATAGACAATGATGGCACTAACCGCGGCTCAGGCTCGGGTGGTTTAAATTTAAATAATCAATGGTCTAACCTATCGCTTGGCGGCAGTTACGGCAGCAGCGGACGAACAGGCGGTGGTTCGGCCAATATAGGCGACAAGCAGATCGAATTACAGGCTCAGTACGAAAAAACGGCTCAGGATTTAATAAAGCAAAAAGACTATTACAAAGCTGCTTTTATTTACCTGAAGCTACTAAAAAACTACCAAAAGGCGGCAGAGACGCTGGTTGAGGGCGGCTTTTATGCCGAGGCAGCAGCCATATATCTGCAATATTTAAAAGACAAACAAAAAGCGGCCGAATACTACGAGAAGGCGAATGCTACCCTGGAGGCGATAGAACTTTACAAAGAACTTCACAATTACGAAAAGGTAGGCGACTTATACCTCACCTTAAAAAAGAATGATGAAGCTATGGAATACTTTGAGAAGGTGGTAGACCATTACCGGTACCGCAACCAGTTTTTAAAAGCCTCACTCATCCGTAAACAAAAGATGAACGACATTGCAGGTGCCCAAAGTTTATTGATAGAGGGTTGGCGCAGTACCCATGATGCGTTTAACTGCCTAAATAATTATTTTAACAATATTGAAGACAGCAAGCATTACGCTGTTGAAATAGCCCGGATTTACAAAGAAGAGGTAAGCGCAACTAACCGCGAAATATTTTTAAGGGTGTTGAAGTACGAGTACCGTAAACAAAATGAACTATCAGGAACAATCAGGGATATGAGCTACGAAATCATATCAGAACATATATCGATAAACCCAGCCATGGCCCAGGAACTGCAAAACTTTAACCCACCCGACAAGCAATTGAATAAAGATATTTTCAGGTTTAATACATCGAGATAAGTGCTAGTTGACTTGCTTAAACCGCCTTTAGCAGCGATGGCTAACACGAGCTTTGCAAGTCTGCAATCTTTAAATTAACAGCAAAAAATAAAGCCTTCCCCGCTCTTGCAGCTTGGAAGGCTTCAACCTAAACCTTATCACAATTTGTCGGCGAAGATTGCCGACACCACAAATGTGCAACAAACATGCCCAATTTGCAAATCGCATTTAATGATGGGCTATTAATAAAATTTATAACATTAAGATAATCTTTAACTAACAAGAAGACTAATAACTATATATATTATTTATTATCAAACACTTACACAGAAACGCATCACGACTTACAGTGGTAATTTTCATCTCAAAATTTCAGATTAAAGTTTTCTAATATAAATTTTACCGTAAGTAGACTTAAACGCATAGGCCGGTCCTTTGCCGGGTTGGGCCGTTATGGAGTTTAAAAAGTGCTCTTGCTGATGGTCGGTGAGCTCCAAATTTAAATTAGAGTATATTTTTCCGTACACGGTGGTTGCCTTAATTTGCCCGGCGCGCGATTTATCCAGCGAGGCATCAATACCACCGTAAACGGCGTCAATAGTTACCGGTGCGTTAAAGTTGGCCAATTCGACTATACCATAAACCGAGTTGATTTCGGTAGGCGTTCCCACAGGCACTTTTACTTCCAGTTTGATATCAATATCCGTTCCGGTGGAATAAGAACGGATGCCGCCTGCTTTGCTTTTATAATCGTTAAATTCGGCTTCGGTTTTAAACACTGTTTTTTTACCGGCATCCCAAACTGTATAGCGGCGCGGCAGCTTATCCATATCCTTAATGCGGCTGCTTATCTCCAGCACGCCGTCTTTTGTTTCATCAAGCAGTGTAAAGGCATTGTCGCTTTCACCATCATTAATACTTACTTTGGCTACAATCGACACTTCTTTTTGGTCCCAGGTACTTACACGCACTACCGGGTAATCAAATTTCAGGTGCAACTTCTCCCCCGCTTTGATAGGGTAACTGCGGTTGATAACGGTTTGGGCAATAGTGGCCCCGTGCGCCAGCAGCAGTGCCAGCGCGGTTAATATCGCTTTCATAAAAATTAAGTTTAGTAGTTGATGAGATTACATCGTTTTGCGCAGGTAAACCTTGCCGTAGGTAGAGCTAAGGCTGATATCGGAACCGCCACCGTTCAGGGTACCGTCAATGTGGCCGGTGTACTCCACCATTTCGTCGTCCGAACGTTTTTTCAAGTCGATTTTCATATCAGAACCGGCAAATACTTTACCGTAGGTGGTATTCAGCTTCAAATTGGCTTTAGTGGCCAACGGAACAGATACGTCAACGGTAGAATATATCGAGGCAATAGTGATGGGGCCGGTAACCTTATTGGTAAAACGGGCCTTTATCGATGCATACAGCGTGTTGATGCTTACCGGACCACTCACCTCATCCAATTCGACTGCGTTATTTTTAGAGGATATATCAATTTCTTTTTGAATATTTTTAAAGGTGGCTTTGCCCGAATGGTATAAATCCTGCCAGCTGTAAGATATGGCCACACCTTTAGGTACCTTGATGGTTACGTTGCCCATGCCGGGGTCAACGGCGGCTACCTCCAGGTCACTGCCTTTTTCGGTGGTGCTTAGTCCCATGCCAGTATTGTCTTTTAAGCCGGAACCACTCAATAGCATTAACCCGGCGGCCCGCTCGTCGGCCAGCTGTTTGTTTTGGCTGGAGAAAATAACCTCTTTACCGTCATAGCCCTCTACGCTAACAGATGGTACTTTAATCACCAGTCGGCCGGTGCTTTTGGCGACTTTGTACTCCTGGGCGTAAGCATGCCCCGTTAGTAGCGCTCCGATGAGCAGGACAAATATTTGCTTTTTCATGCTGTATAAATATGTTTTTAATGATTTACGATTTCAACTTGATTGCTCTTGTTATAGTTGGTGACTGCCGGATGCACTGCGAAGCTCGAAGATGCCGTTATAGGCTGATTCTTTAACTGCATCAATCGTACTGTCTTGCTTAACTAAGGTTTCAAGTTGGGTGAGTATGGCCGACTCGCGCATTTTGGTTAACAGGCTGATCAGCGCAATTTGCACCACCGGGTCCTGCTGCTTTTTGAGCGAGCTCACGAGTTGTTTCCTTACGTAGGTTTCGCGGTAAAATTTGGCTAAACCGTCCATAGCTGCCAGCCGCACGTTCGAGTTAGGGTCGGTGTTGAGGGTTTTAACCAGCACGTCTACCACGTCGCGGCTCACGGCGCTGCCTCGGTCCATCCGCGAAAGTGCAGCAATACGGCTGGCCGGCGATTCCCGGTTTTCCAGTTTTTCAAGCAGTACCTGCTTTATCTGCATCCCTGTCGGCTTACGCAACTGCGAGCCAACCTGTTTTTTCCTGATGGCCATGTCCTGGTCCACCTGGTCAAAGGTGTGTGGTTTTGCCGATGGCTGGTTTTGGGCCAGCATCTCGGCAGGGGTTTGTTCTGTTTTTGCAACGGCCGTATCTTGCAGTTTTTTCAGCGTGGTTTTGGTGAATTCCTGCGGCTTATCCTCCGGTTTTTGCTGTACTTTCCATAAAATAGCAACCGCAACCATCAACACACATGCTGCTGCCAGCCAGCGCATCGCCCGGAACGACACTACGATACCGGTTTTAGGCACTGGTCTGCTTTCTACCACCTCAGGCTGTTTAATTTGCTGCATGATACGGTCCAGTATCGCCGGGTCGGGTACGCGGTGATTTAATTCGTCGCTATGTTCGTCTATAAATTTTTCTAACTTACCTTTCATACAATCCCTCCTTTAACATATCCAGTATTTTGGTTCTGGCCCTTAAATATTGTACCCGCGCCGTACTGGCGGCCATGCCCAGCAACTCAGCAATTTCGACCAGCGGAATGTGCTCTACCGCATGCAACTGAAACACCGTGCGATACACTAACGGCAATTCGGCAATGGCCTGGTTAACCCGGCTCATGGTGTACTCAAAATCTTCTTCATCAACAGTCGCCTCCTCTACCATTACCGTATGATCGGTATCCAATTCGGTAAGCTTCAACCGCCTGCGGCGTAACGAACTGATGGCTTTGTTAATACCAATCCGCTTAACCCACGGGCCGAAGCGTTCGGCATCCTGCAGTTTGCCAATGGCGTGGTAGGCTTCCACAAAGGTTTCCTGCAACAAATCCTCGGCCTCGCCGGTGTGGTCTATGTACCTGCAAATGGCATTGTACACATTTCGGGCATGCTGCTCGTATAGCCGGGTATAGGCATGGGTATCCCCCTGTTGGCACCTGGCTATCAAATTTTGCGGCGTACTCATGTGTTTTCTAAAACCTTTTTTCTGGTCAGCTAATATACTGTCGCAGCAAACGCCCGAACGTTTCAACAATCGTTACAGAAATTTTATTTTTTTTGAGATGGATTGCCTACACTTCTACCAACTGCTTATTTGACGATAAAATTTTGATGTTGCTTACCCTTATATTATTACTGCATCTAACCAATAAAAAAAACCCTCCATACATCTGCAGGAGGGTTTTAAAAATGTTACTGAACCAAATATTCAACGGTATGCGCTTCCCAGGGCGCAGGAATCTCGAGCTTGTCAATCATCCTTTCTATCGCCATGCCGGGTACTACCGCTTCGCGGTTACTGTTTTGGTGCATCAGTTGTGTATAGGGCACTTCGATGTAAATGATTTTCACTTTCATTTTATACGTCATAAATAACTCTGCCAGTTGCATCCGCATCTGGCGGGTAATGTTGGTGGCGTTCCAAACGAAGGGCTGCTTTTTACGCAGGTAGCTACGGGCCAATTCTTTGGCTTCCTGTATCACGCGGCCATTGCCCGATTTATCTGTTGGGGCAATACCTTTTTGCACCCGGATGTCATCTAACGAAACCACGGGCAGGTCGCGGTAATTCCGCCAAACATAACTATCCTTTCCGGCACCAGGCAGCCCGCTCATCATAATTACCTCCGCCTTAGGCTCCTCAAAAGGAATGTAATCAGGGTAATTTTCCTCGTGTTGCAGGTAATACATTTTGGCTTCATCGGTAGCAAACGTTCGTGCTGCGCCCCAGCATTGCTGCTCTTGGCAAAGCGCCTCAAAGCAATCAATTTTATACAGCATTTCGGCCTGGTCGGCGCAGGTACGGCCCAGCACATCGGCACGGGCCAGCAGGGCCAGCCAGGCCGTATTTACCTCCATGCCGGCTGTAATTACAGCCTTTACCGGGTCGGGCTTATCAAACACCCAAAGCGGCAGACCGTGATACCTAACCAAGCCAACCACCTGCTCCCTGATGGCAAAAGGCGCAGGTATCTCCCGGTAAATCACTTGCCTTGCTTTTAAAGCGCCTTTTTTAGCATGACCTTTTGAAGTGATGCGCCCATCGATTTCGGTAACGGTGGTGCTGTACTTTTCTACATCGTGCAGCAAGGCAGCAGTCCATAAAATCTCCTTTTGCTGCGGCGTTAATAATAGGTAAGCCGGTTGTGTTGCCAGTGCATCCAGCACCATACGGGTATGAGTAGCCACATTACCCTCGGCATGGTAAATGGGGTCTTGCGGCACATCATTCATCCGCTTTACCCAGTCAAAACGGCTTTCCAGGTAAGTCCAGTCTTTGTTATCGCTAAACTGCCACATGGTGACCTCCTTCGTTTAATAATTTGGCCCGGCGCCAATTGCGCGTCCAGTGCTCATCAGTTTTTACATGCCCTTTGCGCACGTATTTAAAAACATTGTTCGAAAATTCGTCGGTGGTATAACCATCTGCATTGCGGGTTACAATACCTTCCATCGTTGCCGGTTCACCGGAAAAAGCATCATGCGGCTGCAATAGTCCTCGACCAGATGCCATCTCCTTTATGTCTTTTTCGAACGTATAGCAATCGGCCGGTGTGTTTGTTATTTTCAGTACCGGCACCGTTGGCAAATCAAGCATCGCGGCGTAAAATTGGGTTTCTTCCCAGCTTAGCCAGCGGTCGTGCTCGCGTATAGCAAACACATAAAAATGATTCTGCAGGTGCCGGTATTCGATAGAATGCACCGCGTATAAGTTTTCCAGAAATATTTCCAGCGAACCCAAATCGTGTTTGATGAGTTGCCAGAAACGGCGTAAACTTTCGGTCCAGGGCGAAACGGTAGGTGCAGCGTGCGAACGGGCAAACACCCCGTGCCTGCTCAGGCAGTTGTTTTCGCCATCCAGTTTTTCGGTATGTATAAGGGTCGGTATCTTTTGCAGATGTGCCCAGTAGTCGTGCTGTACCCTGTCGTCGCTGGTTGTGCCTGGCAAAAACGGATAATGATACGTACGACCATATTTTTGAGTAATAGCCATGTTGTCGTCATTAAATAAATAGAAATAAGAATTGCCTTTCCTCTCCATCAGGGTGCGGAGAAGATTACTAAATTTTAGTATGTGCAGGCAATTACATGACGCAAGGCTTTAAAACGATTTGTTGCTGCAAATGTAGCGATTAAACCAGTAAAGTACTGTCGGATAACTACTTTTTTATCACCAGCTCTTCTTTAGCGGCCCATAAGGCAATATCCTGCTTGGTCAGAGCAGCGGCCATCAGGTCCGGGAACTTATCGGGCGTACAGGCAAAAACAGGTACACCCAAATCGGCCAGAAACTGCGCGTTGCGATGGTCGTATGACGGTGCGCCATCATCATTTAACGCCAGCAGTACCACCAGTTGCACGCCGGAAGTAACCAGCTCAACCATACGCTTACGCATTTCGACAACGTTGCCGCCCTCGTATAAATCGGTAATCAGCACCATCACGGTATCAGCCGGACGGGTAACGATTTGCTGGCAGTACGTTAACGCGGCGTTAATGTCCGTACCGCCGCCCAGTTGTACGCCAAAAAGCAGGTCTACCGGGTCGGATAACTCATCGGTCAGGTCGGCCACGGCAGTATCAAACACCACCATTTTGGTTTTTACCGCGGGGATAGATGCCATTACGCTGCCAAATATACCCGAGTATACCACGGATGCACCCATCGACCCACTTTGGTCGAGGCACAAAATCACGTCTTTAAGCGACGACCGTTTACGGCCGTAACCCAGCCGCGTTTCGGGGATAATGGTTTTGTATTCGGGCTGGTAATGTTTCAGGTTTTTGAGGATGGTTGCCCCCCAATTAATTTCGTTGTGGCGCGGCCGGGTATTGCGGATGCTGCGGTTTAAGCTGCCCGTAATGGCCTGCCGGGTAGGCTCAGCCAGTTTTTTCATCAATTCGTCTACCACACTGCGCACCAACTGCCGTGCCGTGTCTTTGGTTTTATCAGGGATGACGCGGCTCAACGTCATGAGCGTGGCTACCAAATGCATGTCCGGCTCCACGGTTTCCAGCATCTCTTTTTCAAACAGCATCTGGGTAAGGTTAAGCCGTTTTAAGGCATCCTGCTGCATTACCTGCACCACGCTCGACGGGAAAAACGTCCGGATATCGCCCAGCCAACGGCTTACATTAGGCGATGATGCACCCAGGCCGCCCTGGCGGTCGCTATCATACAAAGCCTCCAGGGTACGGTCTACCCTGATGTCGGCTTCGCTTAATTCATATTGCGTACCCTCCTGTTGGTGGCCGCCCAGTATGAGGCGCCATTTGCGCAGGTGGTGTGATTCGGTTTCTGCCATGTGGTTTACAGTTTAATCCTTAAAAGTTCCATAATTACCGGCAGACCCATTTTGGCCCTGTCCGCATCAAAGCCTACCTCTGCCATTGCCTGTTGCTGGCTTGCGCCGCCCGAACGGGCCTTCTCTCCCAGCTTTCGCCGCTCAGGTGCCGAAAAATTGGCAAAGGTTCGCCGCAATAAAGGCAGCACCTGCATAAATGCATCTTCGCTTAAATTGGATACCCAGCTATCAATCAGTTGCCAAAGGTTTTGGTCGAGCAGCAGCAAGGTGCCGCTGCCCCGCAAAAAACCCTCCAGCCAGGCCGCCGCAGTTGCCGGTGCCGCTGTAGACGACATGGCATAGCTAAAATGCTGCACCAATTCGTCGGACAGGAGTTGTTTGCTGTCGTGCAACAAGCGGGTACTATAACCGCTTATAACGGGCGATGTATTTTTATTATTTACCAATATGTGCAGCACCTGCTGCCATTGTGTGGTGAGTTCGGTTTGCTGCAACAGGTTCAGCCCGTCGTTCAGGCGGTAAAACAACTCGAGCAGAAGGTTGGCGGCATCTTCATCAATAGCTACGCAGGCACTGGGCAAACTAATGCAAATACGGGTAACCATACTGCCGATAATACCCTGCACCATGGCGGCATCCGTCTTACGCACGTTGCCATAACGTGCTACCGTGATGAGGTTGGGAATCACCTCCATCAGTTCCATCACATCTGCCGATGCCGCCGCCAGGTTGTTTAAGCGATCAATCAACTCATCAATAGCATCGGGCAGTTCTGCCGGGATAGCTTGCTCGAGCAGCCGGCTTACGGTTTTTAAGTCGGTAGCTGCACGGCCGGTATTTAATACGCTGTTGCCGGCTGCCTCGGCCACCGTGTTGCCCAGATTGCCACGCTCTACAATATCTACCGAAAAGCCCGGATCCCATTGCAGGCGCCATTGTTCTTTAAAGGTGCCTTTGCCCGAGGTATATTGTGGTTTGCCCCAGTTGATGCCCAGCAAACGCAGGCGGTGCAAAAATATACTGCGCTCCAGGTCGGTATCCTTGCGCAGGTCGAGCGTGTAATCTTTAAAATCAGCCGTGGCGGGCAGTCTGAGCTTTTTTTGATGCTTTTCGATATCCAGCTGCAGAGGCGGTTTAGGTATATCGGTAGGCACCTCGCCAATCTGGTGACCCACAATCAACTCGTCGTGCACCAGTTTGAGCAAGAAGCTTTCGCCGTTGCAAAGCACGGTTAGCGTAGCCTCGTTCAGTTCTTCTAAACCGGCCTTGGGTAAACCACGCAGGGCAGCCAGTGAACCGGCCAGCCTAACAGCCTCGATAATATGTGCTACCGAGGTATCCATTTGCTGTTTACGGAACAGCTGCGCTACACCAGCCATCCACAAGGTACCATCATCATTGGGGTGATGCCATACGTGGTTATACCAGCCCGGCGAGTTGATGCCCGCGCCATAGCCGCTGTAAAAACTCAACCGGTTAAATGTCCAGGGTATCCAGGTGCATTCGGTTTTGGTTTTAGGCAGCCCTTTTAGCAACTCATTATCTTCTTTTTGCGATACTTTGGCTTTTAACGCCGGTACATGCCATGCCCCGCAAATAACCGCAATGGTATGAAACATCTCTTTTTCGGCCTGGCGGATGGTACGGCGCATGTAGGCCTCACGTAATTGCTCCAAGCGCTCATTTTTTTGGGGCAGGCTTTCGCGCAGGGCCTGCATAGCCTCGGTAACAGCATCAAACACCTCGTCGTTATTAAGACGGTACTCAAAGGTATGCTCCCACCAGTTTTCGCTGTCGGTAAAGCCCGCGGCATCCGCCAGGTAGCTTATCGGGTTTCTGCGAATCTCTTCAACAGCAATCGCCTCCCGGCTGATGGTTGCCGGTTCTTCGGCAGATACTTCCGGTGGTAAGGTAGGATGCTTTTCGATGAGCATCTGATTACCCGCTGGTAAATCCATAAAGCGTACATGGATTTGATGCGTACGGGCGTATAAAATAGCCTGCCACTCGGGCGAAAAATCGGCAAAGGGATAAAATACCGAATGCTGCGGGGCATCAGGCTGATAGCATAACAAGGCCACCGGCGGCTTCAGCCCCTCGTTACCCACCCATTGCAACATCGCATCAGCCTCAGGCGGACCTTCAACCAATACAATATCGGGCTTTACGTTTTCGAGAAAAGCCTTGACGTTGCGCGCCGAACCCGGACCATGATGCCGTATACCTAAAATATGAACTGCCATGCTTACTGCTGATTACAAATCGCGACAAGCACGGTAAATATCGCTCCATTCATCACGCGGCTTCACCACCGTTTCGAGATATTCCTGCCAAATCAACTTGTCCTGCACCGGGTCTTTGATAACCGAACCAATAACGCTGGCGGCCAGGTCGGCCGCCTTTAACCGGCCATCGCCAAAATAGGCTGCCATAGATAGGCCGCTGTTGACTACCGAGATTGCCTCAGCTGTACTAAGCGTGCCTGATGGTACTTTGATTTTGGTTTTGCCGTCTAATGTTACCCCGCTGCGCAACTCGCGGAAGATGGTAACCACCCGGCGAATCTCCTGCAAGGCAGGTGGCTCAGCCGGTAGCTCCATCACCTTTTCAAAGCTCTCTACCCGGCGGCGCACAATGTCGACCTCCTCTTCTACCGAGTCGGGCAGGGGTAAAATAACCGTATTGAAACGACGTTTCAGGGCGCTTGATAGTTCGTTAACACCTTTGTCGCGGTTGTTAGCGGTGGCAATTACGTTAAAGCCTTTTACCGCCTGCACTTCGGTATTCAGTTCGGGCACGGGCATTGTTTTTTCGGACAGGATAGTAATCAATGTATCCTGCACATCAGCGCCAATGCGGGTCAGCTCTTCTACCCTTACAATCTTGCCATCTTTCATGGCACGCATTACCTGGGTTTCTACCAGTGCCGCTGCCGACGGGCCCTGCGCAATGAGTTGCGCATAATTCCAGCCGTAGCGGATAGATTCTTCGCTGGTACCGGCCGTGCCCTGAATGATAAGGGTTGAGTCGCCGCTTACAGCTGCCGTAAGGTGTTCGCTTACCCAGCTTTTGGCGGTACCGGGCAAGCCGTACAGCAGCAGGGCGCGGTCGGTAGTGAGCGTGGCCACGGCAATTTCCATTAACCGGCGGTTACCAATGTATTTGGGCGACACCTCGAAACCATTACCCAGTTTGCCGCCCACCAGGTAAGTAACTACGGCCTGCGGCGACAATACCCAGTTAGTAGGGCGCTTGCCGGTATCCTGTTTTTTTAATTCTTCGAGTTCGTGAGCAAATAACTGCTCTGCGTGTTGACGTAATATTTGTGACATTGCGGAGGTTTTATGTGTTAAATACCTGGGGTATCTGCTGTTTTAAGTTGAGTAGTTTTTGTAAGTAATTCCGGTTCTTTTCCCACAAGCTTTGCAGGTAAGGGTCTTTGGCTTTGATGCTATCAAGCTGGTTGTTTATCGAAGCCGGTAAAAACTGGATGAGGCTTCTAAAAACAAACTGGCCGTATTGATAAGGGTTATCGGCCAAAAACCGCAAAGCCTCCAAGGTGAAAGCCGGACTCCATTCGTGGTCGATATTTAGCGCTTCCTGAACAACGGATTTAGGTTCTTCTTTAACGAAACGCATCAAATACTCATCTTGTTGCTGCGGCGACAGTTGATATAATAAGTTAGGGTTAAAGAGCTTTTGTTTCAAAACAAGCGGCTGCCATTCTTTACTTTTAAAAAGCACTACAGCATTGCACAAGGCCTGAACTTTATCCGCAGCGTACTTTTCAAAATATTCGATAACCTGCTCTCGACTGGCCTGCAGGTGACGTTCCCAAAACGAGGGCGGCACTGAACTAATTAACTGGAACATGATGTAATCCTCATCACTCGTCTTCACGTTCGGACCGGCCATTTTTTCAATCCCGGTATTAAAAATTTGCGGATTGAGGTCGGCAGGCAATTGGAATTGCAACTTGGTTTTGTTGACCAAGCCCAACAGCGCTTTTTCCTGTTTCAGGCTTACCGATTGCCCCAGCACCTCTTCGTACAATTGAACGATAGACGAACCTGGCAGTTGTTTGAGTAAATACTCTACCTGCTCCTTCACCTTCTGGCTCTTTTCGGACAGTAACGATTCCAGCCAAGGCATGTCTGCCGCTGAGAGATTATTTTGAAGAGTCTTTAATAAGTTAGACTTGTTAGCAGCACTCTCCTGCGGCCAGGTTTGTTGCAGCCATTCCAAACCTTTGGCCGCATCCTGCAATCTGACCTTGAGAAGGACCCGGAATCGTTCGTCGGCTATGCCCGTACGCCATATTTCCTCATCGGATGCAATGTTAAAGTAAGACCAATCCGGGTTGTATTGACTTAACCACGTCCCCCGGTTACCGCTACAGTTTATAGCCAGCTGACGGATGACTTCATTTTTGGCAGCTTTATCCAGTACAACCGGAATCATCACCGAGGGCAGTAGTTGATGGCTGTCATCGCAGTGTGATAGCCATAGTTGCAACAGCGATAAGTTATCTTCGTGCAGAATGGCGGTTAACAGTTGCGCGGCTACGGCCGAGCAATGTGATTTAGTTTCGGCCTGAGCCGGTGCAAAGCTGAGTTCGCTTTTTTGCAGCGGTGTAAAGCCGCACTGCCGGTAATTGTAAACTATGGCCGCCTTTTGCAAAAACCGGCTTTCTTTATCCTGCTCACCGGCCGCGTCTATATCATCGACTATGGTTGCTAACTCCTGCGGCCAATCGGTGTTGACGGGCGATGGTTTATCCGTTCCCAGCATAGCGGTGTGTACAATGTCTTCCCAAATTTTCATCAGCCTAAAAATTGATAAGTGTTTTGATACCACACGCCCAGCGTCCGGTAAACATTTTCTTTACCGATAACAGCCATAGGCAAAGCCTCGCCACCGCTCAAGGCCAGTAGTGTATATATGTACTGAAAGCCGTGAGCTATCCTACATAAGTAACCTTGATTATCCTGCAGCCACCATTGTTTTTGAAATTGTACGGGTTTTAAATCAGCCACTACCAGCGGCATATCATTGCGGAAAGGCAGCTTTGCGTTTAATGTCGCTTCGTATTCGGCTACCTGCTGCCAGCCGGTAAATACCTGACACTCTGCCGATTGTATTGGATTAATGACCGTATGGTTTTTGATGAGGCAACGATAAGGAACCGCCGACGGAAAATAAACCAACTCGGCTTTGATATACGACCCAGGCATCAGCGACAGTTGATTAACCTGTCCGCGCGCACTGAACTGCAAAAACAGAGCGTATTGGCCCGACTGAATACCATACATCCAGTTTTCTTCGATGGCCAGTTGCTGCTCTTCGCGCACCTCTTTGCCAAGCACCAGCCAGGTATCGTGTGTACCATCCTGTTGCCTCAACTCGTCCTGATTAACCGTAAACCCAACTATCGACCGGATATCGGCTTGTAAATCCTGATTTATATTGTCAATGCGTTGATAAGCTTCGGCAACGAGGTAAAGTTGCAACAAGTCGTCCATAAAACTGCTTTGCCAACCCTCGTTCCAAAACGGAGTGGCGGCCAGTTTGCGCACCATGGCAGCTAAGCCTGGCGCCTGAGCATCTACCATTCGGCGGGCCATGTTTTCCCAAAATGCAGCACCCTTTTCGGGCAGCGAGATGATGCCGTTACGCACGATATCCTTCATCCACATCAATAACTCCTGTATACCGGCATTTACCTTTTGCTCGCGGGCTTGCTGGCGCTTCGCCAAGGCATTTTCGTCAATTGGTTTGTCGGCTTTTTCGGCCTTCTTCTCTTCTTTTTCCGAGCGCTTGCTTAGCCAGTCGCTTACCCAGCCGGGCATATCGGCCGCCGTAAAAAGCCCCGGTTGCCTGCTGTTTAATAACAGCAAGCCCAGCCCATGCTTGCACGGAAATTTGCGGCTGGGGCACGAGCATTTGAATGCCACATTGGTTAAATCTACCTGGGTTTGATAGGGCTTGCTGCCGCTGCCTTTGCACTCGCCCCAAAGGGCTTGCGCGCTCTCGCCCAGGCTTACCCACTTGGCAGGCGTGGCCAAATCGCGCCCGGCTTTTTTCGAAGCTTCGTCGGGCGCGAGAGAAAATATCTGGTCTTCGGTTAATTGCAATGGTTAATGGTTTACAGGTTAGGTTTACTTACCGGTTTTAAAAGTAAAATATTTAGTGATGGATGTAAATAAAAGATGAAAACTTTATCTGCCGGTAATCACTCCATTTTATAATGGCTGACGAATTGTTTTAATTACATTGCCTCGCTCGAGCGTATGGTGGTTAAGCCACTGCTGTTGCTGCTGATTAATTAAAGTTTCCGTTTGCCAGGCCATCACCTTGGCTTGCAAACGCTGCAGGCAGAGCTTTTTATTTTCGAGTTGCGAGCGGTTATCCATAGCCAGCACCTGTATGCCCGATGGCACATGCGTACCGCGCACTGCCGTTTCTACCTTGTTTACATGTTGCCCACCCGGACCGGATGCCCGGCAGGTTTCCAGCTTTACCTCGACATCCCTCCAAACCGGCAGCTCGCTAACCGGTAAAGCGCTAACACCCACAAACCAGTTTTTGCGCTTATGCTGCCTGCGAAAAGGGCTGACCGAAATCCATTGCACGGTGCCCTGCCACTCTTTGATAAAGCTGTCCAGGCTGCTACCTTCTGCGGTAAATGTAACCGATTTAAAGGTGTCAGTCTCGTCCGCCTCAATCCTGTCCAAAACTTCAATTTTTATGTTTTGCTGATGGGCTTGTGCCACCATCAATTGCTGTACTTTAGCTACAGCCCGGCAACATTCTGCCGGGCCTTTTCCAGAGGTAATTTGTATAATCATTTTTTTCATGAGGTTTATTCTTTACTCATTCTTACTATTTTCGGCATAAAGCGGCCATGCACATCTACCAACGCGTGTTGCGCCTCCATCACCTGGTCAATGTTTTTGTAAGCCATCGGGTTTTCTTCTACGCTGCCGCCAATCAGCGTCACGTCGGCTTTGTCCAATAATTTTTTCATGGCAGATACCGTGATACTGTCCTTGGCTTTTTGCCGGCTCATGGCCCTGCCCGCCCCGTGCGAGGCGGAATACAGCGAGTCCTCAGCGCCTTTGCCGCTAACCAAATAAGCCGGCGTAGTCATGCTGCCGGGGATGATACCCAGCTCGCCCTGATGAGCCGGCGTGGCACCTTTGCGGTGGACAACCACTTCGCTTCCATCAGCCAAGGTGTCTTTCCACGCAAAGTTGTGATGGTTTTCTACCGTGCATAACGCCTTCAGGCTTAATGCTTTTAACAGGTTAGTGTGGATGCGCTCATGACAAGCGCGGGCATAATCACCGGCCAACGTCATAGCCAGCCAGTACTCCTGCCCGGCTTCTGTTTTCATATCCAGCCAGGCCAGGGGTTGTGCGTGGCGGGGTAGCTTGCAAGTGTTCATGGCCAGCTGGGTATAGTGCTTTGCAATGGCGGCACCCAATCCCCTGCTGCCCGAGTGCGACAATAAGGCGACATATTTTCTGGCGGGTAAATTAAGCGCATTGTTTTCAGCAAGTTCCATCACGCCAAATTCTACAAAGTGGTTGCCATTGCCCGAGGTGCCCAGCTGCCTCACCGCCTTACCATGCAGCGGCCGCAAAAAGGACAATTCGCGAAATACCGGGCTATCCAGCACCTCGTGTTCCTGACGGGTGTCCAGTCCGCCCTCCATTCCAAAATGAGTATGGTTTTTAAGCGCCTGTTTGATCTGGTAGCCATAACGGTTAAAGTAACTATCACTCTCATCAATAATGGTCAACGCCATACGGCAACCAATGTCCATCCCTACGGCATATGGAATTACCGCCTGCCGGGTAGCCAGCACACCGCCAATGGGCAAGCCAAAGCCCATATGCGCATCAGGCATCAGCGCCCCTTTAACACTTACCGGCAGTTGCATAGCCAATTCCATCTGGTTATGAGCCGCAGCCTCGATGTGCTTGCCGCCGTAAGTTTTATAATGCAGCGGTTCTTTCAGTAATTCGTGCACACTAAACGGAACCTCAGTGGGTTTGCCGATAATCTTTTCGGCTATTTTGCCGGCAACCGGGTCTGTTAAATACTGCTCCGGTTGATTTTTAATATCTGTAAGCAATGCAAGCAACGCCTCGTGCGTGTGATGCTTGAAATGCCTGGAGGCAATACCTATAGCCAGGCTGCGAAGCTGGTTATCAGTATAACCTATTTTACTTAATTCTTTTGTTTTTAAATTGCCCATGTGAGGGATAAGTGTTTTACTCCGGCAACAGACAAGCAAGTACCTGCGTCGCCGGAAAATTGTTAAACACCGTTATCGTTGTTGCAGGCATAGTAATGTGTTTACCAAAATTTGGAAACTACATAAGCATCCCGGCACGCGTCAAACGGTGCGTTTTTTTAATTGAATTTGATTGATGGGGCTTTAATTCATCCCGGAGAATTGGGATATACCCTTTTGTGGCAGAATTACATTACCACACTAACAGAGGCAGACCAAGGCAATATACAGTCGTTGCATCAGACAACAAACCGTAACGTGTTTTCAGTAAAATAAAAACAGGGTGCCGGCAGCCGGTTAGGCTAAAAGCGAAAGGGGCGATATGTAAATACGTGCAGTCATGATTCCTTGATATTTAAATGGTTGACAAATCAGGAATTAGTGCGAAGGTAAAACAAAGTTTTAAAATATCCGGCAAATAATTTACAAACGGCTTACTGATGCTCCTGCCCTGTCCATTTCCAGATGAAGCCGTCTAAGACGTAATGGGTGGATTGCGGTAAGGCTTATAAATAGTTAAGCCCCGTAAAATCATTAACCTAAGTATTTTAAACTTTATCAATGATTTTACAGGGCTTAAAAAAAACCGTACTGCTTTTGACATTAGCCTAAGCAGTGCAAGCCCGGTACTACTGCCCGCTTACCGGTGCGTCTGCTAAGCGCATAGTGTAGGTATAGGTATATTTTTTATCGAGCAAGCGGTACTGCTGGTGTGGCAGTGCTCCCCAACTGTCGTCACCGCCTACGCCGCGCTGAGCCAGGTCAATGTGCAAATCTACCTGGTTAGAGAAATGCAGGTCGGTTGGGTGCTGTTGTTTTTTGCTCAGGCCTGGGTCTAAATCTTCGGTATCAATATTCATGGCGCTGAAGCATAACGGCTGCTGACCTTCAATACGCAGGCCTTTGCCCTCGCCATTGGTTAATTGCAACCATCTTACATCAGTTTTGTAACCACTCTCCTGCGGACGAATGTAACCACGATAAAACTGGTTTTTAACCGAGTCGTCATAACGGCTTACAAAGGCGGCACTATGGCGGTCGCTGTAATTTTCCCATGGGCCGCGGCCGTAGTAAGACAAGCGGTCGTAACCGCCGCGAAGGTGCATACGCATACCGAAACGCGGCAATTCGGGTAAGTTGCGACCGGTCATGTCCATAGAGGCGGTTACCTTAACGGCTCCGTCGTTTTGGATATGGTAGGTCACTGTGTAAGGTACATTGATACCCTCTAATAGATAATCAACCTTTACATCAACGCCTGAGGAGTCCTGCTTGCCTACCGATACCTGCTTTACCGAACGGTTGGCGTGAGCGTTGCGCCAGATGCCCATTCTGTCAGGCATATTGTTACCAAAATCATTATCGGTAGGTGCACGCCAAAAATAAGGCTGCGGAAACTGGCGCAACGACTGGCCCGAGGTATTTTTGAGCGAAGCTAACTGACCGTTTTGTAAATCAAACTCGCCGCTTGTAGTGCCTGAGGTAAAGGTTAAAGCTTTATCAGTTTGATTGATAACCAGTTGACCTTTTGCCGATGGCTGATTTTTAAAGTAGTCGCCACCCACCTTAAACTGCTCTTCGGCAATGATGTGCCCGGCAGGTATCATTTCGTCGGCCTTGCGGGTAGTAGCTTGCAGGGTAACAAAATATTCATCCCCTGCTTCGGTTCTTACAGATGGCAAAGGCAGGCTGATTTGTTTTTGCTGATGAGGTGCCAGTTTAACGGCAAAATCGCCTTGTTTAAATACCTGACCGTTTCTGTAAAGCAGCCAGGTAAACTTATACTGGTCAAGGTTAGTAAAATCAAACTGGTTTTTCACCACAAACTTACCACTGCGCGGGTCGGCCGAGCTGAATAACACGTTTTGGTATACCTTTTTTACCTCGTACAGGCCCGGGTCGGGCGTGCGGTCGGCACTGAGCAAGCCGTCGGCAACGCCGTTCTCATCATTTTGCCAATGGAAAGCGCCTAAATCGCCGCCGTAGGCCCAATAGGTATCCTGGTTGGCGTTTTTGGATTTGAGGCCCTGGTCTACCCAGTCCCAAATAAAACCGCCCTGCATGTGCTTGCTAGATGAGATGATGTCCCAGTATTCCTGGAAGTTACCGTTGCTGTTACCCATGGCGTGCGCATACTCGCACATGATGTACGGACGGGTTTTATCGGCCGCGGCGTAACGCTTCATATCACGAATACCCGGATACATAGGGCAAACAATGTCTGTATTTACATCTTCGCCGGCTTGCTCAAACTGTACCGGGCGACTTTGGTCGCGCTTTTTAATCCAGGTGTAAGTTTCGTGAAACACCGGCCCGTTACCACACTCATTACCTAACGACCAGATAATTACCGATGGGTGATTTTTATCGCGCTCAATTAAACGTACGGTACGGTCAAAATGCGCGGGTTTCCACTCGGGCAGGTAAGCCGGATGTTGTGACTTATCAAACCAAGCCTGAAACTCGGCACCCATACCATGAGTTTCGATGTTGGCCTCGTCTACCAAATAAAGTCCGTACTGGTCGCATAGCTTGTACCACTCCGGGTCGTTAGGGTAATGGCTGGTACGCACAGCGTTGATGTTAAACTGTTTCATCAGCTTAATATCTTTCAGCATGGTTTCGCGTACCGGTACGTGGCCTTCCACATCATTATGCTCGTGGCGGTTAACGCCTTTAACCAGTACGGGCATACCGTTTACCATCAACTGCGCATTTTTAATCTCTACCCTGCGGAAGCCAACTTTGCTGGCCGTAGTGTAGGTTTGCGGCCCGGCTTTCCAGGTGATTACACAATCATAAAGATTTGGCGCTTCGGCACTCCATTTTAAAGGATTGTTAACCAAACCGCTAAAATTTACCGTGCGTAAGCTATCCGTTCCGGCGGCTACCTCGCGGCTTTGATGGAAAACCTTTTTGCCCGACTTGTCCATAATATCTACCGAAACCGATGCCGGAGCGGCCGATTGGCGATTAAACGAACGCAGGGTAACTTCAGCCGAAAACATGCCGTTTTTGTACTGGTCGTCCAGATTGGGATGCAAGAAGAAGTCCCATACGGTGTTTTCGGGTAGGGCATATATAAACACATCGCGCTCAATGCCGCTTAAACGCCAAAAATCCTGGTCTTCCAGATAACTGCCATCGTGCCAGCGAAATACCTGTACGGCCAGTTGGTTGTCGCCCGATTTAAGGTACGGCGTGATGTTAAACTCAGCCGGCGATTTGGCTACTTTTGATAAACCAACTTTTTGCCCATTTACATACACAAACGCGCAGCCGGCTATCGAGCCAAAGTGTAACAGCACTTGCTTGCCTTTCCAGTCGGCAGGCACGGTAAACTTGCGGCGGTAGGTACCAACGGGGTTATTCTCGCCTATCAGTGGTGGCTTACGCAGGTGCGGGTAAGTTATGTTGGTGTAAATTGGAATACCGAAACCTTTTAATTCCCAATTAGAGGGTACGGGTATGTTTTTCCATCCCGAATCGTTAAGGTCGGTGCGATAAGAATCGGTCATGCGCTGCGCGTACTTATCTACGTACTGGAATTTCCAGCTACCGTTGAGCGACCGGTAAAAAGGCGACTGCTGCGATTTATCGCTTACAGCATCTGCAGTATTAGTATACAGTATAAAATCTGCGTGTGCCTTTTCTTTATTCCAATCAACCAGGTTGGGATTTTCCCAATCGTTGCGGGCTGGCTGCGCCATGGCCAACGTGCTGGTTAAGCAAAGTAAAGTGGTTAACTTTTTAATCATATTTAAATTAAGTGGTTTGAATTTGATTTGATGATGAGAGTCAAATAACAGTCGATACGTGGAGAGTTAATCCTTTTTCTGATATACGCGGATGTAGTCAATCTCGTATTTGCGCGGGAAAGATGTTTTAGACGGGTCGCCCCCATTGTCGCCACCTAGCGCCAGGTTTACCAGTATGTAATGCGGTTGCTTAAAAGGATTGATGCCTGTTCCGTCCCGGTTTACCAAATCGTCGAGTTTCACGCGGTTTAGCAAGCGGTCGTCCACAAACAAACTGATGGCGGTCGAGTCCCAGTCCATCCGCCAAACGTGATATTTACGGCTCCATTGGACATCCTTAAAATCCTTAATGGGTGTTGTTTCGCTATACCATTTGGCGGTATACGGTTTGGCAGTGCCGCAGGCAATGTTTGCTAAGAGTTTACCACGGTAATACTCCATGATATCAATTTCGCCGTTAGATGGCCATTGGCCGTCCTTACCCAGCGTCCAATAGGCAGGCCATAGCCCGGCAGCGGTATCAATACGGGCACGCATTATAAAGCGGCCATATTTCCAGCTGGCGCTGCGGCGGGTATTTAAACTGGCAGCGGTATACTCAATATATTCTCGATTGGTGCGCCAGTCGGTACTTTGCGGCTTATAGTTGGGGTTGGGCTTTTTCACCCGCTCAGCCTTAATTACCAGGTTGCCATTAGTACAGTTGGCATTTTCGGCCTGATACCACTGCAACTCGTGGTTACGTACAAACCCATGCTCATATTGCCAACGGGTGCTATCGGGTGTACCCTTCTGGTTAAACTCATCCTGCCAAACCAAACGGTAACCACCAGCAGTATCGGCCTGCAGGCGCTGTGCGGAAGCGTTGAAACTAATAATAGCAGCCACTAAACAGAGGCGAAATTTAAAATTCATATTTTGATAAAATAGCGTTAAGGTGAAACCAACTTTAAATCCACATAAACCACAATTCATCCTCGCCTTATTTACTTTAAACGTAACCGGCTATAATGATAATGAATGAAAGATTATCGGATGGGTATCGGCTCGAGATTGCTAATTAACGCATTCGCAACGGCAAAAGAAGGGGGTAAACTGATATTACGCAGGGGTATATTTAATCAATTTACGCTCAGACCAAAGTTGATAGAAACACTCTAATTAGTTTCTAATTAAATCCGGATCAATTTTACGGCAAATAAAAAAGTTGCCGGCTGTTAAGTCCTCATGTTTAAAACCACTTTTGCACATAAGTTTTTTTACAGCACGGCAACAGTATCTTAACGTTTGCTTTACAGTAAAAGCACGCTTTTAATTTGTTGTAAGTCTAACAAACGACAGAACGAATTGGATAAATGTAGGTTCATCAATGGTACTGGGGTTAATAAGAAATTGCCCCAAATGCTTTCGATTTGTGGAAACGAAGTTATAACAATAGGCAGCCTTACAAGGGGGGCATTTCCATCATTTTAGGGTGAGATTTCACTTATTGGTACTCTCAGTTATAAGATTTTGGACGAAAATAAAAAATCGATAAAAAACGAAGAGCAGGCGTTGTACATATTATTATTTAATGATATACACCGCCTGCTCTTACGCTGGTACTTTGTAAATTTTCACGAAGCACTGTCGTCGTGCTGCTTCAACTTATGAATTGGCTTTGGCCATATCAATCATCATTGATATTTCGTCAACCGCGGCTTCGTCGCTACCGTCAAATCCGGTAAGCTTGAAGCGGATGTTGCCTTGGGCATCAATTACAAATTTGGCGGGTATACCGTTTACCTTATAGCTGCTTACTACTTTATTCTCTTTGGTTTGGGCATCTTTTAAATCCATCAGCACATCAAAAGTGTATTTTTTGCTTTTGATGTAGTCGGCTGCATCTTTGGTAGGCGTTTCGGTACCACGCTCCCAGGTATGGATAAACAGGAATTTTACGTTCGGGTCGCTTTGATACTTATTTACAGCCATTTGCATTGCCGGAAACGATGCTTTACACGGACCGCACCAGGTTGCCCAAAAATCAAGCACAACCACTTTGCCTCTCAGTTCCTGCAATGATACCTGCTTGCCGTTCACGTCACTCAATGTAAAATTGGGGGCTTGCTCTTTGACCATGTCGCGGGTGAGCGTTTTGCTCAGGTTTTCGAGGTAGCTTTTGCGAATAGCAGCGGCATAAGTGTCAAACCCGGCGTCGCTTCCTTTTACTTTACGATACAGCGTTTTAAAAACCGCTACCATTTCGGGCGTAGCCCTACCCGACTTTATTACCGGCTCCAATTTATCATAAGCTTCCTGGTTACGGTTAAGGCCAATCAGTATCTGCGCATAGCGATAGTTAAGGCGCGGGTTAAGCGTAGTCGAATTTTTGAAGGCACTTTCTGAGTACTTTAAGGCCTCGGCATATTTTTTCCGCTCATATAAAATATCGGCGTAAGTACTGGTTAAGCTTGGATAGCCCGAAGCTGAAAATTTAGCAGCACCGCTGTCGCCTTTTTTGCCATCCATGTATGAAAAAGCATTTTCCATGGCCTTGCGGGCATAAATTTCGGCATTAGCTAAATCGCCATTTTTGCGAAAAACACCGGCCAAACCACTGTACGCGTTACCCTTCCAAAAATCAGCCTGCAGTTTATTGATAAACTCAATCGCTTTAGCCGTATTTTTTTCTTCTGCATACTGCATTGCAATAGCCGAAGCCGCATAATCATGAACTACACCGTCCTCAATTGAGCCGGTAACAAACTTTTGGGGCGGAAAATCTTTAATCCACTGATAATAGGCAGCTTCTTTTGCGGCACCTGTTTTGGCATTGTATACCGCTTTTTCAGCGTTGTTACGAGCAGCAATACCATCAGGGAAACGCTTTAACTGCTCAGCATATAAAGAATCCATAGACTTGGAATTCTTCATACGGTAGTAAATCTGCTCAGCCAATATCAAATCCTGTTCTTTATTACTGGCGCCCAACGAGGCCAGCTTAGCATTTAGCGTTGCCTTATCTGCAGCGTTGGTTGAAGCAACCAAACGGTTAAGCATCTTTGCGGTAGTGTCTGCCGGAGCTGTTTGCGCATGGGCGCCATAGCCACCTGCTGCAAATGCAGCCAGCATACCGAGTTTGGTGATATAATTTTTCATAGTTGTTTAATTACTAATGAACGTTATTTATTTAATTTAATGATTTAATTAATAACCAGGGTTTTGGGTAAGCGAAGTGTTTAATTGCCGCTGTTGGTCTGGAATAGGAAATAATACCGACCGGGTAGCGTTCCAAGTGTTTGGTTTTAGTCTACTCAAAACAGCATTTGCCTGACCGGTTCTAAGTAAATCGAACCAGCGATGTCCATACTCACCAAACAGTTCAACTTTACGTTCTTGCGCTATGGCACCTGTTAACGCTGTTGCCGAGGCGCTGTTGGTGGCTGTCAAATTGCCCAAGCCGGCACGGTTACGTATGACGTTAACATCGGCTGCCGCGCCCGATAAATTGCCGGTTAGCGCACGTGCCTCCGCCCTGATTAAATACTGCTCGGCCAGGCGCAGTACAACGTTAAACTCATTACCTAAATTAGCTGTGGTAGCCGTGTAAATTTTATATTTATTAATACGATAAAATTTATTGCCGCTTACAGCAGAATCAACCCAGTTGGTTTTGCGGTTATCATTAGCCTCAAAACTATTAGCTATATTGCTGGTAAGCGTGTAAGACGGCGGTGTAGTGGCAGGGGCATTTGGCCCATTACGATAGGATTGTACGAAGGCAGAGGTCCCGAGTGGAGTTGCAAACTGTAAAATAGTCTCCGTACTGCTATTTATAAAAACGTTAGATGTTGTTGGTAATGTATAAGTGCCCGAATTTATCACCTGCGTAGCTTGAGCTTCAGCATTGGCGTAATCCTTACGATATAGGTAAACCCGAGCCAGCAAAGCTGTAGCCGCTAATTGGTTTACCCTACTTTTTTGCGCGCCTACGTAAGTGACAGGTAACAACCCTTGAGCATCACGCAAATCTGCAATGATAGATGTCCATACAGCATCTGCCGAAGCCCTTGGTAAATACGCATTTTCAAGAGGAATCGCTCCAACCAGTGGTACGCCGCCATAATAGTTAACCAGATAAAAGTTAACCCACGCCCTGAAAAACTTAGCCTCGCCCAAAAGCTGAGAACGGACCGCCGACGTTAAACTTGGAGATTGAGTGATACCTGTAATAGCACTATTAGCCACTAAAAGCTCAGAATACGCGTTTGCCCAAAGGTTAGCGATAGCATTGCTGCCTATCGAAATCAGATTATTTTCAATTTCATTGATCTCTGGTGATGAGGTTAGGTTGTAATGTAATTCATCACTGCTTACACCGCCATAAAAAGTTATGGCCTGTTGCAACGTACCCATACTGCCAAATATGCCGTAATTGTACAAGGCAAGTACTGCAGCGGTAGCTGTACCATCAGTTAAATAAGCAGTGCTTGCCTCAATCTTGTTTTGAGGAGGAGCTAACTCTACCGCCTTTTTGCAACCTGTTGTCAAAAATATAGACGGAAGCGCGACTCCAATTGTCAAAAATTTTATTTTATTATAAAGATTTTTCATGTGGACCCTATTAATTAGAATGAACAGTTAAGACCTAAAACCATAGTACGCAATTGAGGCATTGCAATGAATTGACCGGTTCCTAAGCCCGGGGCAGCTCCCGATACCGTTGTTTCGGGATCGTAAGTATATTTTTGTTTCGCCCAGGTACGCAAGTTTTCTCCCCTTGCAAATACATTCAAATTAGAAAATCCTATAGTTCCAATCCAGGTTTTTGGCAAATTGTAGCTGAGGCTAACTGTCCTTAGTTTGATAAATGAAGCGTCGCCCCAGTTGGCATCCGATGAATTATAGTTGAAATAAGGCGTTGTGCCTAAGGTTGTTGCCCCTGGATATTGCGTATTTTCGCCAGGTTTCATCCAACGTTGCAGCGCCGTTATATTTTGGTTTATTGGGCTTGAGCCATACGGAATAGATGAGCTATTGTTAAGATAGCCCATACGATGATTGAATTGAAAAAACACATTCAGTTCGAAACCACGAAAGTTGAAGCTGTTATTGACACCACCGTAATATGGATGACCTAACGGTGCAGGCGTACGGTCGCCAGCAAAAGTGATAGAACCGTCTCCATTTAGATCCTGATAAGTAGGTATGCCGTTAGCTGGATTGATGCCTGTAAACTTATAAATCTGAATAGCATTAACCGGTTGGCCAACGATATAATTTGA
Organism: uncultured Mucilaginibacter sp.; assembly: GCA_913777515.1. Classification (GTDB taxonomy): domain Bacteria; phylum Bacteroidota; class Bacteroidia; order Sphingobacteriales; family Sphingobacteriaceae; genus Mucilaginibacter. Next base: position 4,751 of record CAJYSL010000449.1, on the reverse strand, counting down.
AGAACCAAATAATTGGGACGGATTGTTAATTTTAAGAATCGTATTACGTAATATCGTTAAATTGAAATTAGTACTCCACCTGAAAGTTTTTGACTGAATATTGGTTGAGGTTAATTCAAATTCAAACCCATTGTTTTGTACAACCGCAGGAAAATTAGCCGTGTAACTGCTAAATCCCGACTGTGATGGCAGTATCACGCTGGAAAGCTGATTAGATGATCTGTTGAGGAAATAATCGGTTTTCAAGTATATCCTGTCTTGTAAAAAACCAAGTTCAATAGCAAAATCAAGCTTCTTGTTAGTTTCCCAACGCAAATCAGGATTCGGGATGTTAGACGGATATACGATCGCCTGCCCCTGGTAACTATTGGTAGAACCGACCGTATTAAAATAAGCGTTATACAAGTAATTCTGAATCTGGTCGTTTCCGGTTAAACCATAACTACCTCGCAGTTTACCAAAACTCAACCACGATATATCTTTCATCCATGATTCCTGAGTAAAAACCCAACCTGCCCCTAAAGCCCAAAAGTTTCCAAACTTACGATCATCGCCAAACCGCGACGAACCATCCCGGCGGAAAGTACCATTCAATAAATACTTACCTTTCCAATTGTAATTTAAGCGTGCAAAAACTGCAGCGTATTTATAGTCAGAGTTATTGCTTCCGAAATTGACGATAGAAACCGCGTTATTGATATTTCCGATTAACGCATCGCTGCTAAATCCGGTCCCCTGTAAATTTATACCGTCCATCTGTGTGCGCTGAATGGTTGACCCCACCAAAGCCAGGAAATCACCGCCGCCAATATTTCGCTGGTACTCAAGTTGAGGTTCAACGACATAATTTATAGTAGTATTGTTAGCATATCTTAAAGTATTATTCGGCGCTGTTAAACTCACATTAGCCGGGTTCATGGATGTAAGCGGCGTTTGCAGCGTTTGCTTAAGCCCGGTTGCGGTGTAACCTAAATTTGCTTTGGCACGCAAACCAGGTAATAATTGATAATAAGTATTTAAGTTGCTTATAAAATTCGTAGTAGTATTTGATGTTGGCCTTAACAAGTAAGCCATTGGATTGGTAAAAGATGGATGCCAGTATAAACTTCCGTCGGGATTGTATAATGGCATATTCGGTGGCAAATTGTACAATTGAGATAAATCTGTGCCGATCAGGTTATTTTGCATATAACCATAATTTACACTTACGTCGATGCCAAACTTTTGATCGATGTTTTTGTGACCTGCATTCAAGCGATTGGAAAACGTATTAGCACCAAAACTACCCGGAAAAACAGTACCCTCGCGCCGATAATTCGAACTGAATAAAAAAGTATTTTGTGCATTGCCGCCAGAAACAGAAATATCGGCATTAGTGGTGTGCGCTGTACCCCCCACTAATTCTTTTTGCCAGTTGGTTGTATTATTCTGATCCCAAACCAACAGATCAGGCGCATTACCTGTGGTTGGTGTTGCTCCAGAGGCAGCAAAAGCAGCACGACGCATAGCTACATAATCAGGCGTGCTGAGCATATCAATAAAATGGCCTATTTTACCGGCACCCTGGTAAAAATTCACGTTAAATTTGGTATTACCTGCCTTGCCCTTTTTAGTTGTGATTAAAACTACACCATTAGCTCCCTTTGAACCATATATCGCTGTCGCGTCGGCATCTTTCAATATGTCTATGCGTTCAATATCGTCAGGGTTAATCATACTTAGCGGGCTGATCTCGCCTCCGTTGGCACCACTTATGCCAAAAGCATTCAAACCATCAGTAGAGGGAGAGCTTCCATTATACAATGTAAAAGGCACACCATCTACGATGTAAAAAGGCAAAGTACCGCCCTGCAATGATCCAACGCCGCGAATTTGCACCCTGAAACCACTGCCCGGCAATCCATTATTTTGCGTTAGCTGAACGCCAGGCAAACGACCTTGTAATGCCGCCAGCGGATTAGATACTGGTTGATTTTCAATATCTTTTGAGGTTAATGAACTTACCGCACCTGTATTATTACGCCGGGTGGTAGTACCATAGCCTATAACTTGCACCTCCTCTATAGAACCGGCGGCCGGTTGTAACCGTACCTCTAACGGCGTAGCCCCCTTTACGGTTATCTCGCGGGTTTGATAACCAATGAACGAGAAAACCAATACACTCTGCCCGTCGGGTACCTCCAAGCTAAAATAGCCATCTGCGTTAGTGATAGCGGTAACCGGATTACGTTCTTTAGTACGCACGGTTACACCTGGCATAGGTTGATTATGCTCATCTTTTACTGTTCCGGTTACCCTAATGGCCTGTGCGGCCTCCCGAACTGTTGCCGGCACATCAGCTTTGGTTACCGGTGTTATAGTTTCTTTAACGGGTGATATAATAATCCGGTTACCATCCTGTTTGTAACCCAGGCCGGTACCTTCTAGTAAGATAGTCAGGGTTTCGGCTACGCTGCGCGATTGGGCATCAATAGTTACCTGTTTTACGGCATTAACCCGCGCCGAAGGGTAAAAAATGCTGAAGCCCGATTGCGCCTGCAGTTTGCGCAAAGCAGCTTTGAGCGATTGGTGATTAACCTGTAGTTGCACCCTGGTAACTTGCAGGCTTTGTGCATTGGTTAAAGTAGCGGCAAACAACGAGGAACTTATGATTAATATAGCTCCGCAACAAACGCTTAATTTCATGAAAAACAGCCAGTTGATTCGTAAAAACTTCTTAAAACAGGAACAGAGTTTTCCCATTGCAAAAGCAGTATCTTTTTGCATTATTTGTATAAGTTAAAAAATGAGTCAAATAAGTTTTTTAATTAAACTCCTCATTGCTGTCCAAGGCCGGGGAGTTTTTTTGTAAGATGCGCATCCGGCACATCGTTACTTTTTTATACTGCTTAATCAGGCCGGGTAATGGTAAATCATAGAGTGATTAATTAGAGGTTGGAAATTCAATTTATACTTCGATTTTATTTCAGTTACAGCCGGTGCCATCTAATGCTACGGTTTTTCCGTCCGTAGCGAAGGATGCGCCCATGGTTTCAGTAAGAGCCTGCAATACCTGGTTCAGCGTCTCGGTCCCATTAAAACGACCGGTAATCAGGCACTTTTCTAAATTTTTGTTTTTGAAGTTTACGCTTACATCATATCGCCTGCCCAGGCGTTCGGCCAGCTGTTTAAAAGGCATATCCTCAAACTGCATATCGCTCTTAGCCCAGGTAACGGCGCTCAACGCTTCAACTTTTTCCTGCGAAACCTTTTTATTTTCGGCATTGTAAACCAATTGTTGGTTAGGCAGCAAGGTGGCCAGCACATGCTGTTTAGTGTCAGACACGCTTACCTTGCCCCTGCTTACCGATACTACCACCTGCTCACCCGGGTTAGCTTTAATATTGAAAGCCGTACCCAAAACCGTGGTTTTGATGTTACCGGTGTAAATCACAAAAGGATTTGCAGACATATGCTTTACATCGAAAAAAGCCTCTCCTTTTAAATGCACTTCGCGTATATTGCCGTTCATTGCATACCGTATGGAACTGCCGGAGTGTAGCACTACAGTGCTGCTATCGGGCAGCTCTACGAAACGATTTTCGGAAAGCACTGTGGGCGCCACCACGGCTACCGGCTGTTCAAAACGTGCAGGCTGCTTTTTTGTAAAAATGAAATAACCGGCGCAGAGAAAAGCGCCTAAAAACACAGCGGCCGCATAACGATAGACGTTACGATGCCAGAGTTTTTTTACCGGAACCTCGTCGGTTTTGATGTGCTGGTAGATATGCAATAGCATACGCTGTTCTAAAGCCTTCTCCTCGTCGGCCGAGTTTGCTTGCCAGATAGCCTCCTGCTCGCTCTGCTTCCGGTACCATTGGTCAAGCTGCTGCTTTTCCTGTTCGGTCGCACTGCCGTCAAGATATTTTTCAATCAGCGCAAGTAACTGTTCTTCTTTCATGCAAAAAATCAATGCGTTTAAATGATAGTTACATAACGAAGGCAGTTACCCTTAGTCTTTTTGCACTTTTTTTTGGAAAATATTTATTAACCAGCTTTAATGTGGACAACAACCGCCGAAATACCAACACAATCGTCTGTTTTATTGATAAAACAAAACAATTAGACTAATATTTCTAACGAATATGCAAGAAAACCATTAAAATCATCATTCCAATACTCCGTAAAGAAAGACGAATGACTTTTAAGGCTTTAGTAAGATGAGCTTCGGCCGTTTTTTCGGCAATATTCATTTGCAAAGCAATTTGGGAGAGTGATTTGCCTTGCTCGCGACTATATTTAAATACCAGGCGGCATTTTTCGGGTAGTGTTTCAACTACACCATTAATATACTCTTGTAAAAAACGAGTGTAAATTTTTTCATCGTCAAAATCGTGCAGCTTTTGCCCGTAAACGGCCATAGCAATATCGCTTCTGCGCTTTTGCCGCTGGATAGCCGTTAATACCGAAAATTTAGTAGCTGTAGCCAGGTAGGCTGGCAATGATTCAATTTGCACCTGTCCGCGCTTATCCCAAAGTTTAATCAGCACTTCCTGCACTATTTCTTCGGCCGCTACCTTGTCTTGCGTATGGTTGTAAGCAATGGCCAGCAGTTTGCGCCAATATCTGTGGTAGATTTCTGCAATAGCAAACTCTTCGCCCCGCTGGAGCGCTAAAACCAAGTCGCCGTCAGATAATCTGTGGATATCCATTTATTGTTAGGCCAATATAACAATTTATTAATGTTTTAGATATAGTGAATAAAAATGAAT
>CAJYSL010000448.1 GCA_913777515.1 uncultured Mucilaginibacter sp. | reverse complement strand
TTATCGTATATCTTTATTTAACTATTGCGAAATTCCTATCCTAAATATTTGAAATAAAAATGAAAACACTCGGCAAAAAAATTAGATTATTAAGACATCAAAAAGGTTGGAGTCAGGAAGATGTGGCCAAACGCCTGGACATCTCGATCCCTGCATTTTCAAAGATTGAAACAGGTATTACCGACATCAACTTATCAAGGTTAGAGCAAATATCTAATTTGTTTGATATGTCGGTGGTTCAATTATTAACCTTTAACGATGCCGAGTACGAGCAGAAATACGTTAATGAGTTAGAGAACGTGAATAAGAAGCTGATGGATAGGGAAACTGAAGTTATCGACCTTCAGAAAAAAGTGATTGAGTTATTTGAAGAACTTCGACAAAATAAAGTGAGTGCGTAAATTTGAAAGCCGGTGAGTGATTCCACTTGCCGGCTTTTTTATGCTTCTCCGCACGTTATCGGTAAAGTTAATTATCGGATTGTTGTCCGGACTGGCAACAACATTATTCTTTATTTAAAGATGTAGCGCATAGTAGCGTGTTTTTTTCCTAAAACGCCGCCCATCGCCTCATGCAAAGCCAGCATTTTATCGTTAAAGTCGCCTACCCACGAAAGTTCCATTTCGTCATACTGTTTTAAAGGCAGCACATACTCCTTCAGTTTAATAAACAACACTGATTCTAATCCGTGTTTTTGGAACTTGGTTTTAGTACCCATTACTACAGCCCGCATACGGTTTACGCCTTTCCAGCGGTAATACAAAAACTTAAGTTTGCCTATCAGGTTAAGTTTGCCGTTTAAGGTTTTTATCATTTGGTTGGCATCCGGCAGCACTACTACAAAAGCGGCAGGTTCATTATCTACATAGGCAAACCAAATCAGGTTGGGGTCCATAATGGACTTCATTTTCCGGAAGGTTTCGAAAATGGTTGCCTTTTGTATAGGCACAAAGTTTTCAAAGTTTTTCCAGGCATCATTATAAACCTCCATAAAATCGGTGGCAAATTGCTCTATCTCCGAAGTTTTGAGATGCTTGAAGGTATAGCCGGGCTTTTGGGCTACCCAATTGGCAATTTTAGTAAACCGGTCGGGGAATGGTTTATGCGCACTTATATGATTGGTGATTTGCTCATAAACTGTCGTGAAGCCATATTCCTCAAAAAATTTTTTATAATAAGGCGGATTATAATTCATGCCGTACGACTGCGGTACAAAACCTTCAACCAGTAAGCCCCAAAACATATCATTTTCACCAAAATTAATTGGGCCGTCCATCGCCTGCATACCTTGCTTCTTCAACCATTCCTTGGCGGTGTCGAACAATAAAAAGGCTGCCTTTTTATCGTCTTTGCATTCAAAAAAGCCTATTCCTCCGGTAGGTTGGTCGTATTTATAAGCTTTTTTTTCGTTGACGAAGGCAGCTATGCGCCCGGCGGGTTTGCCATCATTGTCGGTTAGTATCCAACGCTGAGCTTTACCAAAGCTAAAAAAAACGTTCCGCGTAGGGTCAAACACCGCTTCAATGTCGTTATCCAACGGGCAAATCCAGTTCGGGTCGTTCCGGTAAATATAACGGGCGGTATCTAAAAAAGCTTCGCGGGTGCGTTTGTCATTAACTTCAGTAATGTTCATGTGCTGGCAGATAATAAAAAAGCATCCGGCACAACCGGATGCTACACAAAAATATCAGTTATAAAGCAAAATTAATAATCGTCGTCTTCGTCATCGTAACTTGCTCCATCAACATCAAAATCATCCAATGGCTCGTCTTCAAAGTCGTCATCAAAATCATCGTCGTTAAATTTCTTTTGCTCAGCCGGTTTGCCGGCTGCTTTGTTAGCCGAGTCGCTGTTAGGGGTACTCTTGCTTGCAGTTGTTTTTGGCGTTTGCATAGTCGTTGTTTTAGTGGGTAACTACCGTTGTTTTAGCTTTTGCCGGTATCAATAGTATTGGCGATCGTTGTTATTTCAAAAATAATTAAAAATCATTTCACATAAAAAGGCAGTAAAAAATTATTCCTGCTGATTTCCAATAGCATTTTCGTTTTTGTTGAGCTCGTTAAGCGTAGGCATGTCTTTAATACTGTTAATGCCCATATAATCGGCAAACAAATCGCTGGTCGCATATAGAATGGGCTTGCCGATGGTTTCGGCACGGCCGACTATGGCAATTAGTTCCTTCTCAAGTAATTTTTGTATCGAGTAATCGCAATTGACGCCTCTTATCTGTTCAATCTCAACTTTGGTAACGGGTTGTTTGTAAGCAATAATGGCCAGAGTTTCGAGCGCTGCCTGGCTGAGCTTTCTTTTAGAGCGCTGCATCTGCAACTGGCTGATAACAGAGTGGTATGCTTTTTTAGTTAAAAACTGATAGCCGTTATTGATTTTTACCAGCTCAATAGCCAATGCCGGCTCTAGATATTTATGCTGTATTTTTAGTAGCACCTCGTTGACTTTCCGGCTATCAATGTCAGTATTTAAAGCAGCCTGTAGGCAGAAAATAATCTCCTCTAAGCGGATACCCTGCTCCGAAGCAAAAACCAAAGCTTCAACATATTGTTCTATGTTTTTCACAAAGCAAAAGTAACAAAACAGCGAGTTGATAAATCTGCAAAACTTATGCTAAAAAAAATTGTATTAATAATAATCTGATAAAACAATAATTACTTACTTATGAAAACAACGACACAAGAAGATCTTCTTGCTAAAGAAGGAATGGCCAGAAGGTCTTTTCTGAAGTTTGCCGGTGCTGGTGCCATTGCAGCCGGAGTTGTAGCCACTGCTTCGTCTTGCCAGAAACATGGCGGCGTTGTGGGCGACCCAAATGCGATTGATTTAGGTACAGGCGACATAGCTGTTTTAAATTATGCTTATGCTTTGGAGCAATTAGAAGCAGCGTTTTACACTCAGGTGATATCAAGCCCGTATACAAACATTACCACTGATGAAAGAAACCTTTTAACTGACATCCGCGACCATGAAGTCGCTCACCGCGAGTTTTTCAAAACAGCTTTGGGTGGTAATGCTATTGCCGGTTTAACACCAAACTTCAGCAAAATCAATTTCGCTGACAGAACAAGTGTTTTAAGCTATGCTAAAGCCTTTGAAGACTTGGGTGTTGCCGCTTACAATGGTGCTGGTTATTTAATTAAGAGTGCTGATTACTTAACCTTGGCAGGTAAAATTGTTTCGGTAGAAGCACGTCACGCCGCTTTGATTCGCCTTTTATTAGGTATTGCCATTGAAGAGGATACTATTGTAAATGTTTCAGGAAGTGGTTTGGAATTATCTCAAACTCCGCAACAAGTATTAGGTCAGGCTAACCAATTCCTTTCTGGTAAACCGCTTATTGCTCCAAACTTAATGTAATTAAATTAACAGCTATCAAAACATTTTACTATGAATCTTTTAAATCTGATTGAAGATATACAAACTGCAGATCCGGAATTTAAGGACAGAATTAGTCCGCGCCGTGCTGCCATCAAAAATATCACCAGCTTTGGTACTAAAGTAGCTGCTGCAGCTCTTCCGTTTGCTTTTAGCACTTTATTTAAGAAAGCCTATGGTCAAACTGCAACTCGTTCAGTTAATGACGTTTTGAACTTCGCCTTAACTGCTGAAATTGCAGAATTGGGATTGTATAACACCGCTCTTGGTCGCACTAATTTAATTCCGGCTCAAGACAGACCAGCAATTACTTTATTGCGTGACGTTGAAACCAAGCACGTAACATTCTTAAAACTGGTTTTAGGAAGCAACATCAGTTCAACAAATGCTGGTTTAAGCTTTGCAGCCAATACGCCTAACTTTGATTATACAGGTAACAAAGGGTCAGCCAATACAGCAACTGCTCCGTTTCCTACTGTTTTTACTGACTACAACATTTTTTTAGCTGTAGCTAACGCGTTTGAGGATACTGGCGTGCGTGCATACAAAGGCCAGGCTCCGTTTTTGTTAGGGAACCAAACTGTATTGACAGCAGCATTAAATATTCACTCCGTTGAAGCTCGTCATGCTGCGTTTTTACGTCGTTTGAGAGCAATTCGTAGCGGTGCCGCTATTAAACCATGGATAACTGGTGATGGCGCTACTGCAAGTGGTGTTCCTGCTGGAACTTTAGCCGGTACTACAGCAGCTTTTGTTTACGCTGGTGAAGCAAATACCACACAAGCTGGTGTTAACATTGCAGGCTTCGTATCAACAAGTGCTGCTCAAGAGTCATTCGACGAGCCGTTGACCACTGACCAAGTGTTGTCAATATTAACCAACTTCATCAAGGCATAATTCAACGGCAATTAGCTAATTATATAAACGAGGCTGTCTCAAAAGGACAGTCTCTTTTTTTTTGAAGCTATTTTTGCATAATTTAAAGGTATGGGAGGCAAGGTAGTCTTTAAGGAATATAACCCTGACCAGTTGACGTTTTTACCGTATAAGCTGGAGAATTTAGTACCGCAGAGCCATCCGGTAC
>CAJYSL010000447.1 GCA_913777515.1 uncultured Mucilaginibacter sp. | reverse complement strand
CTGCTTTTAGGTTCCATACTTCGGTTAAAGTAGTTTCAACGGTGGTGACACCCGGCAAATACTTAAAGTTGCGATACACGTACTCGCAAAGGCGCAAAGCGGTTTGGTAAGGTGTTTCATCGTCTTGTTGTACTTGCGCAATGATGGTTTGCAACTCGGGCAGCGCTTCAAAGTACTCGTGCTTTAAAAAGTCAATATAAGGTACAATGTATTGCAGTGCCTGTAGCTTTTCCCATTGCTCTGATGCCGGCATATCGTCAATCGGTAGTATGCGCGGCTTAGTAACCACCAGTACCTCCGAGTTAATCACCAAACGATTATGCCGCTCCAGGTAGGTGAAGCTGCCTACTTCGTTGCCGTAATAATCAATATAAGTATCTACCAGCGGGTTGCCGGTAATAGTAAGGGTATGCTTTAAAACATCCTGGTGCACATCTACAATAGGGAACAAAACAACCTGGTTGGCACTGTCGCGCACCATCCCTTCGTAGGTGTAGCGGGTAATGTGTTGTATCTTAAATTCAGGCATCGGTTAATCAGTTTTTAAATCAGGAATTAGCAAAATAATGCTCGTTCAGCAGGTTGCCTATACCATACAGGTCTTTTTTAATTTGGGTTAAAAACTGGTGCAGGCCCATCTGGCCGATGCTTTGCGTAGAACTATATTGGATGGAGCTTTGCAGCTTACCCATCTGGAAAGCAATATCCCGATAGTTACTTAGATTACTTTCCTTTTTCAGCCGCTCGTAATACCGGCCAATATTATTGACGGAGTAAATTACCGAACGCGGAAAATCCGTATTCAGCATCACCAGTTCCATCACGCTTTCGGCCTCAATACCATCACGGTAAGTTTTTAGGTATAACTCATAACCACCTATCGACTGTAACAGGTGTTTCCAATAAGTAGTATCGGTTAATAAATCCGGATTGTTGTTAACCGAGCCAAATTTGATATCCAGCAAATCAATAGCCTGAATACTGCGCTCCAGAAACTTGCCTATATTCATAAAACTCCGGCCTTGCCCGCGTTCCATGCTTACCTCCGCAGTACCGTAATAAAGCATAATTTGCTTATTCAGGTTATCCAGCACGCTGATTGGGTCGTCGTGAAGCAGTCTTTCGGTAACGTCTGGGTCTTTAACGCAATGGTAATACTCGTTTAAGCATTGCCATAAGTCGCGGGTAATATGTTCTTGCACGCTGCGGGCATTTTCGCGAGCCAGCGTAATCATATTTAAAATCGAATTGGGGTTGATACGGTCGGTTACCATATAGGCAAGCACGGCCCGGCTGTCATTATCCAGCTTACTCATCAATTCGGCATCTGCCACCGAGTAAATACGGATAACCGGCTTCCAGGTAAACTCCCGCACGGCATCCTGCGATGATGCATAATTAATTTTGAGCATGCGTAAAATGCCGTCGCTACGCTCAATGTAACGGCTCAACCAATAAAAACTTGCTGCTACTCTGCTTAACATTTGGCCCCCTAACCGCCTAATGGCGGAATATATTTATATGTTTAATTTTTTTATTCTTGAGATGCTTAATCAAGCACCCAGGTGTCTTTACTGCCGCCACCCTGCGAGCTGTTTACCACCAGCGAGCCTTCTTTAAGGGCTACCCGTGTCAACCCACCCGGCACTATCTCAATGCCATCCGGGCCACACAAGGCATACGGGCGTAAATCAATGCGGCGCGGTTGCAGGCTACCCTGCAAATAACAAGGCGCTGCCGATAGGGCAATGGTGGGTTGCGCAATAAAATTGCGCGGGTCTTTTAATATCTCTTTTTTATAATCTTCTGTTTCCTGCTCGCTGGCCGCGTGGCCCATCAACATTCCGTAACCACCACTTTCGTTGGTTTTTTTAACTACCATGCTATTGATGTTGGCAAACGTGTATTCGCGCTCGTCGGCATTGCGTAGCTGATAGGTAGGCACGTTTTTAAGCAAAGGCTCCTCGTTCAGGTAATAGCGTATCATTTCGGGCACATAGCTGTAAATGGCCTTATCGTCGGCTACGCCGTTGCCTATGGCATTCACAATGGCTACGTTGCCTTTACGGTAAGCACTCATAATTCCGGCTACTCCTAATACACTTGCTGGGTTAAACACCAGGGGGTCTAAAAATTCATCATCCACCCTGCGGTAAATTACATCTACCTGTTGCAGGCCGGTGGTAGTTTTCATGTATACTTTATGGTTGCTCACTACCAGGTCGCGGCCTTCAACCAATTCTACGCCCATCAGGCGGGCCAAGGTAGTGTGTTCAAAGTAAGCAGAGTTGTAAATACCCGGACTTAACAGCACCACGGTAGGGTTACTGATTTGCCGCGGCGATAGCGCCATCAGATTTTTGTACAGAATATTCGGGTAATCGGTAACGCTCCGCACATTGCACTGAGGCAGCAGGTCGGGAAAGAGCCGTTTGGTAATTTCCCTGTTTTCGAGCATATAGCTCACGCCCGATGGCGTGCGTAAATTATCTTCTAAAACAAAGAAGTCGCCCTTTTCATCGCGGATTAAATCGATACCGGCAATGTGTACATAAATGTCATGCGGTACATCTAACTGGTACATCTCGCGCAAAAAATGCGGGCAGGAGTAAATTACATCAATAGGAATGATGCCGTCTTTGATGATGAACTGGTTATGGTATACATCACGCAAAAACAGGTTGAGCGCCGTTAAGCGCTGCTTAATGCCGTTTTCTACCAGCTTCCATTCCTCGCCTGTTATAATGCGTGGGATGATGTCGAAAGGAAATATTTTTTCTATTCCTTCGCCGCTGTTATAAACAGTGAAGGTGATGCCCTGCGTCATGAACAGGCGGCGGGCCAGTTCTTCTTTCTTATTTAAATTATCAGCTGATTCTTTAGATAAGTAGGCGATAACGCGCTGATAATGCTCACGGACGTGATGATTTTCGTTGTACATCTCATCCCAAACACCCTGTATGGCGTGATACTCGCTAAAATGTGCTGATTGATACATAAATAATCCTGATAAATTACCGAAAGCGCAATGGCTATTCGTCTATCAGGGTAATTTAGTAACTGTTTTTAATAAATCGATTAATAAAAAAGATAATTTCTAAAAATATACTAAATATTCGTTTCTAGGAAAGCTGAAATTGTGTCTGTTTCGCGTATAACAAAGCTAATAATGAGCTTATTGGGTAAAAAAAAGGCTTAAGAAAAATCTTAAGCCTTTTTGTATTTAAAGTACGATGATTAACCGTGGTTAACTTCGTGAACTTCTTCTTCTTTAAAGAATTTAGCAGTAAAGAAATCGGAGTTCATGCGGGCAATGTTTGTCAGGGTAATTTCTTTCGGACATTCAGCCTCACATGCACCGGTATTGGTACAGCTACCAAAACCTTCGGCATCCATTTGTGCTACCATGCTTTGTGCGCGGCGGTAACGCTCAGGCTGTCCTTGTGGTAATAAGCCCAGCTGCGTAATTTTTGCCGAAGTAAATAACATGGCCGATGCATTTTTACAAGCAGCTACACAAGCACCACACTGGATACAGGTAGCCGAGTTAAAAGCTTCGTCGGCAATTACTTTCGGGATCGGAATTTCGTTGGCGTCAGGTACACCACCGGTATTTACCGAAATATAACCACCGGCCTGCTGTATACGGTCAAAAGCAGAGCGGTCGGTAGCTAAATCTTTTACTACCGGGAAGGCTGCTGCTCTCCATGGCTCAATCGTGATGGTTTCGCCATCGCTAAAGCTGCGCATGTGTAACTGGCAGGTAGTAATTGCACGCTTAGGCCCGTGCGGACGGCCATTGATATATAATGAACACATACCGCAAATACCCTCGCGGCAGTCATGGTCAAAGTGGATAGGCTCATCCTTTGCCAAAATCAGGCTCTCGTTCACTACATCCAGCATCTCCAGGAAAGACATATCCGGAGATATGTTCTCAGCCTTATAAGTTACAAACTTGCCGGCAGTTTGTGCATTTTTTTGGCGCCAAACTTTCAGCGTCAAATTCATCGTTCCGTTTGCGTTACTCATATCTTAGTGAGTTAGTGAGCAGTTAAGTGGTGATTGGTTGTATAGGCGAGTTGATAACTTATCACTATTCAACCAATCACTACTCACTACCTTATTTATAACTTCTTTGTGTTAACTTAACATTTTCGTACACCAGTTCTTCTTTGTGAAGTTCTTCAGGTTGGTTATCGCCTTTGTATTCCCAGGCGGCAACGTAGGCAAACTCATCGTCATGACGCAAAGCTTCACCTTCTTCTGTTTGCGACTCAACCCTGAAGTGGCCACCACAAGATTCGCGGCGATTCAAAGCATCCTCTACCATCAAGGCTCCCAACTCGATAAAGTCGGCTACGCGGCCGGCTCTTTCTAATGAGGCATTGATTTCTTCATTCTCTCCCATCACGATGGCATTTTTCCAGAAATCATCTTTCAGAGCCTGGATTAAACCACGTGCTTTAATTAAGCCTTCTTCGCTGCGGGCCATGCCGCAATATTCCCACATAATGTGGCCTAACTCGCGGTGATACTCCACTACTGTTTTGTTGCCTTTTAAAGCCAGTAATTTCGCTACGTAAGCTTCAACATCTTTTTTAGTCTGCTCAAAAGCCGGGTGGTTTTTATCAACCGGTTTTGGTCCGATGGTAGCCAGGTAATCACCCAAAGTGTAAGGGATTACAAAGTAACCATCAGCTAAACCCTGCATCAGTGCCGATGCACCTAAGCGGTTAGCGCCATGGTCAGAGAAGTTAGCTTCACCCAAAGCATACAAACCAGGGATGTTCGTGCTCAGGTTATAATCAACCCAAAGGCCACCCATAGTATAGTGTACTGCTGGATATATACGCATTGGCTGTTTGTACGGATTTTCGTCGGTAATCTGATAGTACATATCAAATAAGTTACCGTATTTGGCTTTAACGGTTTCTTCGCCCAGGCGCTCAATCGCATCTCTAAAGTCAAGGAATACAGCAATACCCGAACCACCTACACCTCTACCTTCGTCAACCATTTCCTTAGCGTTACGTGAGGCCACGTCGCGCGGTACCAGGTTACCGAATGATGGGTATTTACGTTCCAGGAAGTAATCGCGGTCTTCTTCTTTAACGTTTTCTATCTTGATTTCACCTTTACGGAGCTTTTCAGCAACTTCCTTAGTTTTCGGCGCCCAAACACGGCCATCATTACGCAACGACTCTGACATCAGCGTTAATTTAGACTGGTGGGTACCGGTCACCGGGATACAGGTAGGGTGAATTTGGGTATAACAAGGATTAGCAAAGTAAGCACCACGTTTGTGTGCGCGCCAAGCTGCAGTTACGTTAGAACCGATAGCATTGGTTGACAGGTAAAATACGTTGCTGTAACCACCGGTACATAACAAAACAGCATGCGCAGCATGTGTTTCGATAGCGCCGGTTTTTAAGTTACGGGTTACAATACCCTGAGCCTTGCCATCTACTACCACAACATCAAGCATTTCTGTACGGGTGTACATTTTTACTTTTCCTTCGTGTATCTGGCGGTTAAGTGCCGAAAATGCACCTAATAATAACTGCTGTCCGGTTTGGCCACGGGCGTAGAATGTACGCGATACCTGCGCGCCACCAAATGAACGGTTATCTAACAAACCGCCGTACTCGCGGGCAAAAGGTACACCCTGTGCCACACACTGGTCAATAATATTTACCGATACTTCGGCCAGGCGGTAAACGTTTCCTTCGCGGGCACGGTAGTCACCACCTTTAATGGTATCATAAAATAAACGGTAAACACTATCACCGTCGTTGCGGTAGTTTTTGGCAGCGTTAATACCACCTTGCGCGGCAATAGAGTGCGCACGGCGCGGGCTGTCCTGAAAACAAAAAGCAGTTACATTATATCCCAACTCGGCTAACGAGGCAGCAGCAGACGCACCTGCCAGGCCTGTACCTACTACAATAACGTTGTATTTACGTTTGTTAGCAGGGTTAACCAACTTCAAATTAAATTTATGCTTGCTCCATTTTTCGGCTAATGGGCCTTGCGGAATTTTAGCATCTAAAATCATGTGAATGATATTTATGTGTTAAGCGGTTAAGCTTATTTATTTAAACTCTGAAAATAATATACAATAGGCATGGCAGCAAAACCAAGCGGAATAATTACGGCAAATAACCAGGTACCGATAAATTCGTAGATTGGTTTGTATTTGCGGTGTACCCAGCCAATAGTATGAAAAGCACTCTGAAAGCCGTGCAGCAAGTGGAATGATAAAGCTACCATGGCAATTACATAAATTACCACATACCATAAAATGCTGAAGCTGCTGGCTACGCGTGCATGTAAATCTTTAACACGGGTAATTTCGGTGTTGCCTTCATAAGTCATCGAGTGTTCGAAATCCGATTTATCCGGGGTGAAAGCCTGAACGGTTCTTTCGCCGGTTAAAACGTTGGTGCGATACTCTTTGTAACCTACATTGTGGGTAAACTTGTACTGGTACCAGAAATCGCCCATGTGTATAACGATGAACAATAACAGAATTGAACCTAACAAGCCCATGTTTTTAGATGAAAAAGATACCGGAGACTGAGTGCCTACCGCATAACTAACCGGACGGGCTTTACGGTTGTTAATGGTTAAAATAAGTGCATAAGCGGCATGCACTATAATGCTCAGGTACAGGATGTAAGCAATTACCTCAATAGGAGGAAAATGCGTTAAAAAGTTGGCATACATGTTAAAGCTGTATCCGTTGTCGTTGCTAAAAAGCAGCAGGTTACCACCTAAGTGCACAATCAGAAACACGCTCAGAAACAAGCCTGTTAAAGCCATGATGAGCT
>CAJYSL010000446.1 GCA_913777515.1 uncultured Mucilaginibacter sp. | reverse complement strand
TTTTGGTCGTCAACCCTGTAATAACGGTCGAATAATTTGGCCTGGTCTTGCGGCTTAATACCCATGCCTTGGTCTTTAACGCTTAATATGGCAGCGCCGTCAGCCTCCTGCACAATAGCCGTTACTACAGTGTTGGACGCCGAATACTTGATAGCGTTGCTAAGCAGGTTGGTCACCACAACTCCAATTTTATCGCGGTCGGCATGCAGCATTAATTTGCCATGTTGTTGCAATTCTAACTGGTGCTGGCTACTGTAAAGTTTAGCATCATCCACCATTTCACGCACCAAGTCATTAAAACTAAAGGTGGTTTTTTGCAGATGTATCTTGCCCGACTCCAGCCTCGATACATTCAGGAAGCCGTTGATTAGACTGGTCATTTTACGGATTTGCTGCTGCGTTTTGCTGAGATTTTTTTGTGCAAAGGTGTCGTTTGTTTTTTCGGCATTGCGGCTCAGCAACTGGGCATAAGCCATGAGCGAGGTAAGCGGCGTTTTTAGTTCATGACTCACCATGCTGATAAAATCGTTTTTGCGCAATTCGTCTTCTTTAGTCTCCGTAATGTCCATGATGGTTCCCACCACGGCTTTTACTTCGCCTTCATTATCGAGTTCCACTTGCCCCACGGAGTTAATCCAGCGGATATTTTTAGAGCCTAAAGGTTGTATCTGATAATCTTCATCAAAGCTGCCCTTATTTTCTACCGCTTTGTTAATAGCACCCATTAACGGTTCAACATATTCGGGCAGTATCAATTGCTTTGTAGCTGTGAAGCTTAACGGGCCATCAGGTGGCAGCCCATGAATATTCCTTGCCTTTTCTGATACTTCTAAAACATCAGTCCCCACTTCAGTGCGCCAAATACCCATACCGGCGGCATTCATGGCTAAATGCAGGGTAGCATTCACTTTCTCAACTTCTTTACGTGCTGTAACCTGTTCAGTAACCTCGGCGGCCACGGCAACAATGCCGCTGATGATGCCGGATTCATCGTGTAGCGCCTCCATCGTAAGGTTGATATATACAGTTTCGGGATGACTATTGCGGTTGAGGTGTA
Source organism: uncultured Mucilaginibacter sp. (assembly GCA_913777515.1). Lineage (GTDB taxonomy): Bacteria > Bacteroidota > Bacteroidia > Sphingobacteriales > Sphingobacteriaceae > Mucilaginibacter. The sequence continues at coordinate 3,965 of CAJYSL010000446.1, read as the reverse complement.
ACGGTACTTGTCCGGCTACATATCGTTCGCCAGTTTCGTAGATGTTTTGCATCACATCATCAAACCCAGCAGTTTTTAACTGTGGCAATACATCAAGTAAGGGCTTAAATAAAATGTCGTTTTCTTGCAAACCCCAGTATTCCAGCATTTTTTCATTGGCCAGTTCAACGACATAGTCGGGCCCGCGATAAATGGCAATAGCAACCGGCGCCTGCCTGAACAAGCTGCGCAACTGCACTTCGGCATGTTGTCTGGCTTTAGCTATATTGATTTGTGCCCTTATTTTGGTCAGTAACTCGGCAGCTGAAAATGGTTTTACCAGGTAATCATCTGCGCCGGCTTCCAGGCCGTCAATCCGGGCTTCCTCGCCTGCGCGAGCCGACAAAAAGATGACCGGCAAACGTGCGGTGCGTTGATTACTGCGCACTTGTTGCAGCATGGCTTTGCCATCCATAATAGGCATCATTATATCGCTGATGACCAACGCCGGTAAGATATGTTTTAATTTGGACAGTGCATCCTGTCCGTTGGTGGCAGTGATTACAGTAAAGTAGGGTTCCAGCAGCCTCGAGAGGTAAGCCCTCATATCTGCATTATCGTCAACCACCAGTACCTCCGTGTCTTTTTCAACCTCAACCGGCAGCGATACATTGGAGTTGAAGTTTTGGGAAGCCAGGCTATCGGGCGCTTCCTGGCTGGTATCGGTTTGCAGCAGGCTTATGGCTTCCTGCAAAAAGGCACCCTTCATGGCAGTAGTATCTACGTTTTTTTCGCCGTCCACCATACGGTCTTGTGGTAAATGCGAATAGCCCACCGGGATGATGACAGTAAAACTAGAGCCTTCGCCTTCCACACTGTCTACCGTAATTTGTCCGCCGTGCAGGTTTACCAATTCGTGTACCAGCGAAAGGCCGATACCCGTACCTTCGTGTGTGCGCCCGCCCGAGTTTTCAATCCGATGGAAACGCTCAAACATGTGCGGCAATTCTTTAGCCGGTATACCTACGCCGGTATCTTTTACCTGCAATACCACCTGGTTTTTTTCCTGCCGCTGGGCTATGGTTATAGTGCCTTCCAGCGTGTATTTAAATGCGTTCGATAACAGGTTCAGCACAATTTTCTCCCACATCTGCCGGTCAACATAAATGTTGCCTTTATCCTCGCCGCAATCTACTTCCAGTTTCATCCCGGCTTTCTCAATGATGGAGCGGAAACTGCTGGCCAAATCGGTCGTGAGTTCACACAGGTCGGTAAGCTGGTAGGCTGCTTGTGCACGGCCCGCCTCCACGCGACTGTAGTCTAATAGATTGTTCACCAGTTTTAATAACCTCAAGGCGTTGCGTTGTACCGCTTCGAGCGGTTCGGCAAACTCCGGGTTATGCTTGCTCAGCATGTCTTCCAACGGTCCCAGCATCAGCGTTAGCGGTGTGCGGAACTCGTGGCTTACATTACTGAAAAACGCGGTTTTTGAGCGGTCGATGGCGGCCAGCGCTTCGGCCCGTTTTTGTTCTTGCTCGTAAGCATATACGTTGGTTACCGCTGTATTATAAGTGGTAGCCAACAAATTATAAAAGTTTAAATATTCGTTATCCAAGGCGCGGCAGGCACTCACGCCGGCTATAATAAAACCCATCAGTTCTTGCTGTCCCGAAATGCAAAGCGGCAAAACGATGGCCGTGTGCGGTGGTATATCATAAGGCTCGCAGTTAAAATCACCAAAGCGTTGCTGCAAATCTTGTACCTCCAGCATTTCACGCGACTCCATTACCTTGCCCAGCGGCCAGGCGATATCATCATCCAACGAAATAGTCGCTGGGGTAAGCGCCGTATTGCCGGGGATACCGGCAGAACTGATGAGTTCGGCCCGGCCATCTTTCATCTCATAAAATAACAAGAAGGGAAGGTCCAGTACATAATCATTGTAGAGGCTTTGGGTAATTTCTCCAATCTCCTGCACCGATTTGGCCTTGCCAATGGCTGCCCCCAGATCGCGTAATACCTGCGTGCGGCGGGCGCTTAGCATTTTGTCGGTTGTTTCGGTAATAGGGTGGAAAATGCCGCCCACACCGCCCGACTCATCACGTATAGGTGCAAACGAGAAAGTCATGAAAGATTCTTCGAGGTAGCCGTACCTGTCCAAAAACATACGCTGGTCTTTGATATAAGTACCTTCGCCTTGCTGGCCGCGGTCAAATTTATCGCCTACTACAGGTAAGGCAGTTTCCCAGCAAATTCTGAAATTTTGCCCCATCGATTCCGGGTGCTTGGCCCCGCAAATAGGGCGGTAACTGTCGTTGTAAATCTGGATAGTTTCTGGCCCCCAGGCAATCAGTATCGGAAATGTAGAGGATAAGCACAGGCTTACTGAGGTACGCAAGCTTTGAGGCCAGCTTTCAATAGGGCCGAGGGCGGTGTTAGACCAATCCATCGTGCGAATTAGTTTACCCATTTCGCCGCCGCCAGATAAAAACTGTTCGGTGCTTTCTTGTTGTCGGAATTCCATAAGTATGGAGTAAATATATAAATTATAGCAGCAAATACTTGATTATGTTGAGTAGATGATAAGTCTTGTCACTATCATTACCTCTTCAAAACCATTGCGGGATATTGTAAAAAAGTCGGTCCGTTACGATTTTAATGAACGTTTTCATGAGTGGAGGACGCATGTAAGCTATTTCACTGCAAGTAACGCCTCTGTTACAGATTTGTTTGCATTAAACCTTTGAGCACCTCAGGCATCTGATACTGTATTAACACACTTAAAGAATACGATTATGAAAAAGATAGTTTTTGTTTTAGCCCTGATAATTCCGGTTTTATTGAGTACGGTGAATGTACAAGCGCAAAGTCGTATAAGCCCACAAGCTAAAGGTGCTATTATAGGCGGTGCCGGTGGCGCCTTAGTTGGTGGTTTAATAGGCAAAAGCCTCAAAGGTGCGCTGATTGGTGCAGCCGTAGGTGCAGGTGGTGGTTACATCGTGGGTAACGAGCATCGCAGAACCGTGCAGAAAAGACAAGCTGCTTACCGTGCCGGTTACCGCAATGGCTATTATACCCGCTACGAAGGCCGTCCGCGCACTACGCGTGTATATCGCACGGTTTATCATAGATAATGAGTTGTATAGGTTGATTTTTTTTGATTACGCAAAACGCCGGTCATATCGTCCCGGCGTTTGTGTTTTATGAGCTTTTGCGAGTTACTCTACCGTAATTTCATCAGCAAAAATGTACGAGGCGCTGCCTTTGTTGGCATGCCAGGCAGGCAGCGGGCCATATTGCTGGGCAATTACTTTAATATACCGTGCCCGGCTGTTTAACGGAGCCGTAAAAGTTTGAGTTTGTACCTTGGTATCTTCAATACCCACGCGGGTTGGAACGGTAACTGCAGGACGGTAGTTCTTGCCATCATCAGATAAGGCAAACTGCACTTGTTTAGGGAACACAATCCAAGCGCCGGTATCCTGCAAGGTGCCCAAGCTTACCTGTTTTACAGGTTTAACCAGCCCTAAATCAACCACTGCTTCGAGGTTGTTATTCTGGTAACCTTGCCAGTTGCCCATTTGCCAATTAAATTTGCCGGTAATGCCGTCAATCAGTGCATCGTTGCCGCTGGCTGCATAGTTGGGTAAGTATTTGCTGAGCAGCGTAATTTTAGTGTTACCCTGTAGTTGCGTAAATGTGCCTGTGTTTACAAAGCTTGCCTTTCCATTTTTGATGGCGATAGCTTTTAAAGTAGTTGTTGCCGAAATTTTGATGGGGTTTACATAAACGTTTGATTGCGCGTCGGGGGGGCTGCCATCAGTGGTGTAATGAATTTTGGCGTTCTGGTCGGCACAATTCATGGCGATGGTTAACGTCTGTTTAAAATTGCGCGACGGTACAATAAAGCACGGATTAGCCACAATTAACGAATCGGTGATGCGGGATGTGGGTTTTTCCAACTCCTGCAAAAAAAGCTGGTTAGG
>CAJYSL010000445.1 GCA_913777515.1 uncultured Mucilaginibacter sp. | reverse complement strand
GTGTTCCGGCGGTAAGCTTTAATTGGTTTTGTGCCGTAATCTGGCCTTCCGCGTTTTGCACAATTGTTTCCTTGTTGTTAATGACTGTGGTGTCTTCGCTCAACATATTTTTACTTACCTGTAAAACGCTGACCTCGATGCTTCGGTAACTTTTGAGGTTTTGTACAGATTTTCGCAGCAAATCAGCCGGCTGTTGCTGGGCTATGGCGGCAAAGCAGCAAGCCATATTTAGGATAAATAAGATAAGGAGACGGTTCATTAAAACAAGGTAAGTATTTTTAAATAAATAAACCCTTATAATGTGTGTAATAAAGGGGTTACGATGTTGAATGTCAATATATTAAACACCAGCGTAAAGCAATTTATACTACATCATAACTTCTGCACCTTTAAATTAAAAGCCGCGCCCAGGCCTTTCAGCTTTTGCCAGCGGCCCTGCGCGGTTTTACGGTGATAGCTGGACGACATTAATCCGCCCGAAAAAAATATCGCACTGTTTTTGGCCGTTGTTGTTCCGGCAATCCACTCCAATGCTACGCAAATCTCACCTTTAAGCAGCAGGTGATAGGGTTGCAGGTTGATGGTGTAGCAGCCCGGCTGGTTGTCAATATGGGTGATGATGTTTTGCGAAAGCAGGTTGTCGGCTGGTGCACCGTCTTTTACCGTGTAAATATTGAGCCCGAACGTGCAACTGTCCATCCGGTTATAAGACACATGATAGTTAAACGACTGTAACAATACGTTTTGCTTGCCGAGCGACAGGATAACGCCCACCTCGCTACCTAAATCGGCAAACGGGAACCCCACACTGAAAAAACGCGAATGGCTGGTGCTGCCTACGGTTTTATATCGCGGCCGGGTGGCGCTTATGGTAACTAGCGGCAGTTCGCGAACATCCTTCGCCAGTACAATGGTACCCTGTTGCGCTATGGTTGCATTCAGTTTGCTGGCAGGCAGCGTAATGGGGTGGTAACCGATGGCCGATATCCGTATCGTTCTATGCTTTAAACTGTCAGGAATGATGAGCGAAAACTGGCCTTCGGCATTAGTAATAGTACCGACATCGGCACCTAAAACTCCAACGCTGGCATAGGCAATGGGCTGTTGGTTAGCATCAGCAATCGTTCCGGTAATAGGCAGCATTGTTTGGGCGGCAGTGATGCTTTCAGGTTGTGCAAAAGCTTTTCGGGCGCGTAGTAATTGTTGTAGTTGCCGCTCAAAAGCTTGCGGCTCATCTTTAAGCATTTGGGCAGCAAACGTTTGGGTTAACTGTAACACGTGCGGGTAGATTTTAGAGGTCGGATTACTCAGGGTAGAGATATAGCTAAAATCTTCGTGTTCAGCATTGGCTATACGGCTGTAATAGTGATGAGCAGCCGCGGTTGGTGTAAACACACTGTCTGGTTCTTCGTCGCGTGCTTTATGGTCGCTTTCCAGGTAAGCATAGGTGCAAACGAGGGGCAGGTTTAAATTGCCTTTAATCCGGCAATCATCAAAATCCAGGTCTTCCTGGCGGTCGCGGCCGTAATAATGTTTTTCGGACCCGTCTAACGACAGAAAGCAACGCACATTTCGTAACCGGTGGGCAAGTAATACACCTGCCAGGCTGCCGTAGCTATAGCCAATAATACCTACACGGCTGGTATCGGCCATTTGGGTGTCGATGTGCTGTATCGCAAATGCAGCATCCAAGGCTTGCTCCAAGGCATCTTCATAACGGGTGCTCATATTGCCCGGATACCGCCCCACCGAGCTTATCGACATCACATAATATCCTGCCCGGGCCAGTTGCTCAAACAAGGCCACATTTTCGTAACTCATGCCGTTGTAGGCACATAGGTAAACAACGACAGGAAATTTCCCCGTTGCCAGTCGGGCGTTCAGCAAGCTATGGGTGGGTGATCCTGTCCGAGCCGCTGGGTTGTTTACTGTAAACTTACTAAGCATTTCTGTAGCTATCGAGTCGTACCGGGTTTCGGTCTGAAAGTCGTTGGCACGCCGTTCAAAAAGCGACAAAAAGTAACGGTAATCCACGCAGTGACTGGCTGCCGCGGTAGCCGGGTACCACACATCAACCTGTACGGGCCGGTAGTAAAGTGCCTGGTCAGATGTTGCCGCTGGCCGGTAGCGCCGCGTGCTATCTGTGTACTGCAACTCGCGGTACCCTGCCTGATGCTGAATACGCTGGCCAAAACTACTAAGTAAGCTCAGGCACAAACATCCAACAAGTAAAAATAACCGGTAACAGGTTTGCAACATGTTAGTGACGTTATGCGTTAAGCAAGATAGCTCTTAGTCAGTGTGTTGTCTGTTAAATGATGTTAAATGTTGAGGTGGGGGATATAACGTTGCTGTGTCAACTTTTGTTAACAGGACATTGGTCTCGGGTGGATTTGCTGTTGATGAGTATCACGAATAAGCTGCGCTGTGATACACAAATTGAAAGGGTAAAATCAAGCCAAAATCTATAACTTGAGCGAATCTTTGAATAAATACCTAATAAAATGTACGATTACCAAAAGGCTGATGAACTGTTAGTCCGCTTAGAACAGGTTATTGAGTATCATGAACCAGATGAGGCTTTTATGATTATTACATCGGAACTTGACAAATGCGAAGATATATACCTGAGTGAGGGGATCGGTGCGCTGAATTTTTTAAGGCACAAAAAGACACACGGTTGGATTGAAGATACCGCATTTAGGATCAAAAATGTATCTAATGCCTGGGGGCATTTAGCTGCTGCAAGTTACTTTACCTGGGAGGTGGCACAAAAGTGGCTTGATAAAGGTAGGCCATTGAGCTTGATTGCTCTTGATGCATTGCTGTTTTGTACAACACGCGGAGAAAGGTTAAATCAATCGCCTTGGATGCGGCAAAACAGACCTACATTGGTTGATAATCCTAAAATAGATGTTGTTGCAACGAAGCTCCAAGAATATTTGAAAATTGATAGCGTACCTCGGACAAGGACTGCTGTTGAAAAAATTATTAACAATCTGTTTGACATTTGAGGTGAAAAAAGCCTTACAGGACTGGAGTTTACAAAAAGCATAATTGAGGTCAATATTGGTCCATCTTTTAACATTGAAGCTCGCTTTAAATCGAAGTTTCATAATCAACAATAAAATTTAAGAGATTTGTTTCCATGCTAATTGGTACAGCAGCTAAGACCATTTCATTATATTTGAACCTGATACCTCATGCCTCATCATGAAGAAAACCTTAACCCTCATACTCATCGTTATCGTCACCGCAGCATTAGTATATGTGTTGGCCCGCTTTACAGGTATACATAAAGCCGGGTTTGCCATAGCGCTCAATTTTTTGCTGATGGGTGGTGCGCTGATGTTTACCGAAACGCTAAAAAGCAAATTACAATCGAGCTATTTTAACACGCAGCCCTGGGAAGCGGGAGGCAAAATTTACGAACGCCTGGGCATCAATCTGTTTCGCAAACTATTGGTATGGGTAGGTTGGGAAAAGCTGGGCAAAGTAACGAAGCCGGTAGGCAAAGGCGCCGAAACTTTAGCCAACCTGCATTACCGGACCAAAATAGACGAGTTAGGTCACCTGATTATTCTGCCTATTGTTTTGGTGTTTACCGTAGTGGTGGCCGTTCAGTTTGGGTGGGCTAAAGCCATGCCGTTGCTCGTGTCCAACATTTTGCTTAACCTGTACCCGGTGATGTTGCAACGCTATAACCGGCCTCGGATACAAAGGGCTATGGCGTTAAGCCGGCGCAAGTTGCAGGCTCAGCTAATTTAATTAAACTGCTGCCTGAACCCGAGCGGCGATACGTTGGTTTTCTTTTTAAAAAGCTTGTTGAACGATTGTGGGTACTCAAAGCCCAGCCGGTAAGCAATTTCGGCAACCGACAGGCGGGTAACCGACAAATATTCTTTGGCCTTTTCTATCAGTTTTTCGTGGATGTGTTGCTGTGCGGTAAGCCCGGTAAGTGAGCGTAGCATATCGCTCAGGTAATGGGGCGTGAGGTTAAGCTGCGCCGCCAGGCTTTCTACCGTAGGCAAACCCGCGCTTGGTGCGTCGGCCTGCTCAAAATGCTGATTGAGGAGTTGCTCCATCCGCGTCAGCAAATCATGGTTTACAGCTTTACGGGTGATGAACTGGCGCTGGTAAAAGCGGTTACTGTAGTTGAGCAGCAAATCAATGTGCGACAGGATGATGTCTTGCGTGTGGTGGTCGATATGCTGGTACTCTTCGGCAATCTTATCAAAAATTTCCACCATGTATTGCTCTTCCTTTTCGGACAGGTGCAGCGCCTCGTTTACCGTGTACGAGAAAAAACCGTAGCTTTTTATTTTGGCAGCCAGCGGATGGTTGTACAAAAAATCGGGGTGCACCAGCAACGCAAAACCCGATGCCGGGTTAAGCGTATCTGTTGGCATATCAGGCAATGACAGTACCTGTTTGGGCGCAACAAAGGTCATCAAGCCTTTATCATAATCATAATATTGCTGTCCGTAGCGGCTTTTGCCCGGTACATTGCGCTTTAACGAAATGCAGTAGAAGCCCAGCGTAAAATGCTCCCAGCGTATGCTGTCGGTAAAGCGCATATCGGCAATGCGCACCACGCTTACCAAGGGATGCAGCGGCGCGGGCAGCGATACCAGCCTGTGCTTTTCGGATATGGACGAAATGGTTTGCATGGCCCTCAGTTTTTGCAAATTTAACCTAAAATCTGTTTCCTGATTTCTTTCCTGAAGTCTTCGTTACCCAACTCGTTACGACGGGCATACAAAGCCTGCGCATCCGGACCGGCTACATAACGTATCTGGTCTTTACCATCGGTTGCGGCCTCGTAAACCACCTCTGCAATTTGGTGTGGTGCCGATGCTGCCTGCATCATGGCATCTACCGTGCCAAACAGTTTTTCTTCGAGCGGGGTATAAGCCGGGTGCAGAGAGCGGTCGAGCGAGCGGCCCACAAAATCGGTGCTGATACCGCCCGGCGCTACAGTTTTAATGCGGATATTGTGCAAACCCAATTCAAACGACATTCCTTCCGACCATCCCTCGACGCCAAACTTGGTGGCATGGTAAATAGAGTGCAACGGAAAGCCAATTATACCACCGGCAGACGTAGTGCTGATAAACGTGCCCGATTGCCGCTCCCTGAAATGTGGAATAAAGGCCTGCGTAACACGGATTACACCCAATAAGTTGGTGTTAACCTCTCGTAAAATCTGCTCGTCGGTCAGGGCTTCCAGCGCGCCCATCAATCCGTAACCGGCGTTGTTAAACACCACATCCACCGGGTGCAGACGGATAGCCTCGGCCACGGTGCTGGTAATTTGCGCCACGTTGGTCACATCCAGCGGCAGCAGGGTAACATTAGGTAACTGGTTAAGCTCCGTTTCGGCATCCGGGTTGCGCATCGTAGCGATCACCTGCCAGCCCCGCTGCTGAAACAAAAGGGCCGTAGCCTTACCCAGACCAGCCGATGCCCCGGTAATAAAAATTGTTTTTTGCATAATGTATTTATCTATGATGCAAAGGTTGGGTAAACCGCTTGCATAAATGTATCCGAATGGTGGATAGTTGTAGCTGAAATTTCGCCAGCCCAAGCCCCCCAGCCCCCTAGAGGGGGGTAGAATAGTATAAACCCTATCGGGGAGTAGCCCCACCTAAATCCTCGCCGGAAGGGGAGGTCTTTAAGCAAGAGCTAATTCTGTAAATTAAATGCTTCTGTGAATTCCGATTCGATATTAAAATGAGATATGCCCCGCGACTGAAAAATTATTAACGTACGTAGACAAATACAGGCTACACATTGCGGAAACCAGTTAAATTTGTTCACAAATTATAAATAGGAATTGACAGAGAAAATTTGCAATCTCTTGCGGTGCCGGTATTTTCGCTTCGCGGATGGATGGTGTAAGTTGAGCGTACAAATTGAATTATTCCATCATGGCTAAACGAAATTATTTAGATGAGGCGAACTAATTATTAAAGGCCCTTAACATCGCTGTTGATGCTTTTACTCATTACGCACCAAAAGAATGGCCGGATAGCCAGGCTCAACATTTCATCAACGTTTACAAAGAATATGGGGCAGACCTGTTAAACCCGCAATCTCACCACAGAAATTTGCACAGCTTCAAGTATATAGAAGACGATCTCTTCATTTATTTTCAGGAAGGCTCCGGTGCAGCGGTAGACGAGTTTTGGAGACAAATCAGGTTGCAGGGCCTGCCCTACAAGCGCCAGAACCGAATGGTAAAAATCCTGAAGAAACAAAAAATCGGCAACCAGGTAGAATATGATTTTGTGACCGACACTATGGTTGGTTATTTACAGGATGGCCTACTTACCGAAGCCGAGGTGTCTCTACTCAATACCTATTTAAACGCCTTTGAAAATAAAGCAGATAAAACAAAAGTTTAACCTCTAACTTTCATCCCCGGGCACAAAAAAAGCTGCTCCCGTTGCCCGGAGCAGCTTTTCACAATAAACTTACACATTCAAACAACCCGGCTTTTTAGTGCCTGCAAAAACGCTAATTTATTTATCCTCGCCTACCAGTTTTTTTACGAGTTTGGCGCCTTTCAGCAGGGTTTGGCCCAGCTTTTTAACGGCGGCGCTTTCTTTACCCTCGGCTTTTTCGGCTGCCTCAACGGTGGCCTCGCCCAGTTTTTCTAACAGGGTATACACCTTTTTACCGTCTTTGTCTGCAATGGCTTCTTTCAGCTTTTCGAGGTTGTGCACGATGGGGGCAAAACCGCGTTTACCTTCCAGGGTTTTAATCCAGCTGCTGATGCCGGCGGTCGACCCGGTTTGCGACTCTTTTTCGATGCTGTTTTCTAACGCTTCGGTGGTTTTTTCTAGGTGGTCCAGTTCTGATTTTTCTTCGGCCATGATGTAGATTTTTTAGTATTTGTTTAGCCCCCTGCTTTATTGCCCGGCAGCGTAAAAATCAACATCAGGTGGTGGCTTAAGTTTCCGTTCATCGCAAAGCTCCAGGTTGTTGAGTACAACTTTTGGTTGTGTTTATTGAAGAAACAAGCGGTTGTTTTAAAGGGCGGATAAAATTTATAATTAAAGCGTAACGACATCCACATAAATTACTATTAACCAAACATTTATACAAAAAAGCAATTCAATTGGCCACAACTCAATATCAAAAGCTTTGGCAATATAAATTTCTTGTCCCCAGTTGTTTGCGTCTGGCCTCCACCTCGGCCCAACTAATGTATGGCAGTTTGTAAGCCGGGTTTACGCAGTAGTCGTACCAGCGCCAAAAACATATCGGGTTTCTCCAAAATAAACGGTACACCACCCTGTCTTTTGCGGTAATTGGTTTGGCCAGTAATGGGGCGTTTTCTTTCAAACAGCTGGTTAAAGCATCTTTAAGATGCGATGCTTCATAGTGGCCCTGGTCTGTAAAAGTGAAGCTGCCCGAGTAGTTGCAATACCTGTAATGGTAACTATCAATAATCCAGGCGGCCAGGTACTTGCCCGGAGGTATATTGAACAGCGTGATGACTAAAATACCTATTAAAGTTAATCCAACCTTCATACCGTTAAATTTTTGAGGTTGACTAACATCGCATTGTTGCAGCCGGACTGTACGGTGAGTATATGTAAGAGTTGTGGATAATGTATCAAAGTGATAAGGTTTAGGTGAATCGATAAATATGATTTCCTTGCTTTTACAAAGCTAATAGCTATTACGTGTAAAAGATTTGACATAAGTCAAAAAGTGATATGATTGCATGTAAGGGATTGTTAGGGTAAGGAACTTGTGGTGCTGAAAATTTGGGTGTTAACCTTGTTGAGAAAATAGTGGCTTGCCCCGACCTTAGCTTGGTTATTGTTGATTTCATCTGAAAATACCAAGATGCGTACGGTAGCAACTTTCCTATTAGGATGCTATATTCGGACAACTTATTCCTTATATGACAGCTCATAAAACTTTACACTTCATTCTATCATTAGCAGCAGCCTTAATAATTGTTTCATCCGTCGCGAATGCACAATCCAAGTGCACGTTAAGGGGTAACGTTATTGGCCGAACCAGCACATCTATAATTCTTACTAAAAAAACAGACGATGTTAGGCATGGCGGCCAATTGATACCTATTAAGGATGGTCATTTTCAATACACGTTTGATTTTAATCCGGTGGAAGCCTATCAGCTTACTTTTCAGGATGAATTGGGAAACGGAGCATGGCGCCCTATTATCTTTTTTGCGTATAAAGGTAACGTAGACATGGTTTTACATCCGATGAATGATTGGGAAGAAAATGTCATCAATGGCGGCGAACTTAATAAAGAATATACTGAGTACTTAAAAAACAGCGATGTAAAATTCAAGCCTCGCAGGGAGCAGTTAGAAAAAAGGAGAAAATTGCTTCAAGACCAAAATGCATACTATTCGCCTGCATTAGATAGCATCAGAAGCGGTTATTTGCGCGAAAAGACCAAAGAAAAGCTTATACCACTGTACAAAAAGCGGGACAGTTTAATAAAAACCGGGAACGACCTTACAGCGCAAGGAAAGCTTATACGGAACGGGTACGATTCGTTAAATGCCAGTATGCTCAACTACCGTTATGATTTTATTAAATCACATCCCGATTTAGCAGCATATCTTCTTATACAAGATGATGCGGTGTTTAGAAAAGACCAGCCGGGAGTTATTGAGCGTATTCAAAAAAACTACCCTGTTTTTGCAGCTAAGTTTCCTTATCATCCTTACACCAAATTTGTTGGCAATGCCATGCGAGGGTATCTCAAACTTGTACCCGGCGGTAGCTATATCGACTTTACCGCACCGGATTTGCAATGGAAACCACATCAAATTTCAGCTTTAGTTAAAGGACGTATAACATTACTGGATTTTTGGGGCTCGTGGTGCGGGTCCTGTATCGCTAATGCTAAACTAATGATGCCCGTGTACCAGGAATTTAAGCAGAAAGGATTTCAGGTTGTGGGCATTGCCCGCGAATACAAAAATACTAAAGGGCTGAACATCGCCCTTAAAAGAGATAAATTTCCATGGTTAAATCTGTTAGAACTTGACGACAAGAACGCTATATGGAATAAATATGCAATCAGCAATTCGGGCGGCACAACAATTTTATTAGACAAAACAGGCCATATCCTTGCTATTGACCCGAGTCCGCAACAAGTTCGACAGTATCTTACTCAGATGTTGTAAAATAAGGATTTTACTATTTCGTCGAGGTCAAACCCAGGATTAAAAATATCTTCACATCGATGCCATCACGAAGATTGCGTTGAAGGCTAATAACGACTTCTTAAAAATTAAGATTTCACTCTACGTTGTTACAAGATTATATTAATCATCTAAAGGAGTGAACAAAGGGAGCAAACTCTTTTGATGCAGCTATTTTTTTTGATATTTCAAAAATGTCTCCGATTTTCGTGTCCCTTAATTTACCATTATCTCTTTTGTACAACAATACGTTTCCAACTAAAGCGGGATAATTGCTTTTGGATACTAAGAGACCAGCGATTTTAATATTCCCGGGAGAGTTGATTTTTAGATTATAATCACCGCTGTAATTTTCGGGTAGATTTTTACTTGCTTTAACAATCATCTTTTCAAATGATAGTTCACCCAGTCCAATAAACATTTTGATGCCATTTGGTGAACGAATAAATACTGAATCTTTTCCAAAATTATTTGTAGCAGCTACAGTATTATCAATTTTTTTCATTCTTACCTTAACTGAATCCAGCACCTGCTTAACAGGCCAGTTTTTTGTATTCCTGCTTTGCATTACCGACGCCATATGTAATCCCATGATTGATGCATCCGCTTTGCGGATGTATCCACTTTCAATCAATATATTGATGTCGGTCGCGTTTAAGCTGTTAGCTTTTTTCTTTAAAATGGCATCCGTTGTTGTTTGTGAACTGCAGCTTGCAGATACAAACAAAACAAGTAATAAAATAAAAACTGAAAGCTTTGAAAGGTTCATCGTGGTTAATTATAGCTAAATATATAAAATCGCTTTTTCTCTGCGTTCTTTTATGTCAACTTAAGTATGGCATTACACTTTTCTACTCATTATAGTTTAACGGTACTGCCCCCAAACAGCGCTTAACCATACTTTAAACAGGCTACCATCGGTGTGCGAAATATAAAACCATAATTTAGCAAACCGTATCTTTGCCCCGCTATGCCCGTCATCTCACATCAACTACCCAACTACCAGCCCAACCCGGCTACCGAAATATTGATTTTAGGCACCTTTACGCCTGCAGTACCCGGCGCGCCCGACTTTTTTTACGGCCGCCCGCGCAATTTTTTGTGGCACCTGCTGCCGCAGGCTTTCGGACTGGCGCCGCTTAAAGACGAACCGCTGCCCCGCAAGCAGGAGTTTATGGCCAAATACCACATTGATTTTGCCGACATTATTAAAACCGTCGACCTGCCCGACGGACTGGAAGCCGAGGCCGAAGATGATGCCGCGGATGCCTACGTGCTGGAGTGGAACGATGTGATTACTATGGTGGATGCGCTGCCCAACCTCAAAGCCCTATACTTTACCCGTAAAACCTTCAACAGCCTGCCTAACATTAAAGCGCAGGTGATGCCGCTGGCCCAGCACTGCCGCCAAAAGGGCATACGCTTTTGCAAGCTCGAAACCCCGGCCCGCCACTACAGCGACAGCAAACTACAGCAGTGGAAAGATACCATTGTAGCACAAACAACGTGTTTAAGGCCGTGATGGTGGACAGATAAAGAAAGCAACCATAACGCGCTTAGAAATAATATTTTATACCTAAACTACGGTTAGTATACCTATGATCATTTCGCGCAACCTGCAAATTGCCTCCATTTGCTATTTCTTGTCGTGGTTGGCTTCGGCTGTGTTGATTTTTGCACCAGCGTTTAACGGTCAAAAAGTAGATTATTTGCCTAAGCTGTTAGCATTGGCGGCTTTGGCTGGAATTGGCTACCTTATTGGGCAAAATTATAGCTGGTTTAAGTGGCTTTTTTTAATATTGACTGTTATAGGTCTGCTGGCCCTTTACCTGAAACTGACGGACGATGAACCGGATGATCGTTTGACCATTTACATAGGCAGCCTGCGAGAATTATTTAAAGTGCTCACTGCAATATTTTTATTTTGGCCGGACAGGAAGAATAATTAATAGTAGCCAACCGAATAGAAAGACCGCTGCATGCAACAACTAAAGCATATTATCGCCATTATATTGATACATGCCTTAACCTGCTGCCTGGTTTTTGTCTTATACAATTTGGGGAATTTAGGCGCTGACATTGTGGGTTACACAGCAGGCATTACCTTTTATTTTTTGATTCAGAATACCTGGAGTTATTTGTTAGTCATGCTGATATTCTGGGGTTTTTGTTACTGGGTTCTATATTCGCATAAACCAATATGGGTTAAATCAATTCAATCCGCGCTGTTTATTGCCTTAACCTTGCCCTTTATTTTATGGAGTAACGGCGTGGCTGGATTTGCACATCGTGGACATGCCTTTACTCTATGGCAAATTGGCTTTTACGCCCTCAGTTTGTGGCTTACTTACCGGTTGCTGGTTAAGCCGTTTGCCGGCAAATATCTCCATATCTACCATCCCGAACATAAATAAAATCATATTCACTTAATGAGAAATCGGCGGGCGTACCTTCAAAAAAACAAGGCTTCCCGGCAAAGACATCCGGCACTCCCTCCAAACTCAATCCTTATTTTTTGTAAACCATTTATCCTAATTGCGGTTAATTAGCACATACTTATTCGTTACTAAGGGCGTTACGCCCCAAGGGCCGGATGATTTTAACCCGCTCTTGTTATCATAGCAGATTCCTATTTTTTATTGATGACCGGCCCGCCTTCACCCCAGGCCGGCCGGCCTTTTATTGTAAAAAATAAATAGATAACCAAGCCCCAGAGTCAAGCCCCCCAACCCCCTAAGGGGGAGTTTTTGATTTGCATGACGTCATGGCTGCGATAAATTATATTTAATACTTAAGCAAATCTGTTGACGTTATAAAACTCCCCCTTTAGGGGCTGGGGGCTTAGCTGCCGCAAGCCTCCTGGCTTGTGGCCCGCTAACAGAAATACCCGGCGTTGTAATCGCTTGGTAAGCCACAAGCCAGGAGCCTTAGAGCAGCGATGATGTTTCTGATAATCCTGTAAATTCTGGTTCAAACGTTCACCGCGACTTTGATACTCCCCTTTAGGGGGTCGGGGGGCTTGGATTCCGATTAAACGTAACGGTTACCCACTGCGACTGTAGGCCCGTGCCCGACCGGTGCCTGATGAGCAACCGGCTATCCTCAAAACTGAAAGTAGCATCCGGAAACAAATCATATAAGCCGGGCGCTGCAACTGACGGGCTGAAGCCATCGGGAAGCGTAGTCATCCCGGTAAAGTTGCCGGCCGTGAACCGCATGGTAAGTTGGTTACCCTCTACCTGGTAAGTACCCGTGATGGGCTTGTATACAATAAATACCACGGGCGAGGTTGTTGAGTAAGCGGTAAAATACACGCTATCAGCACTAAACCTAATAGTCCGCGATGTGCCTTTAAGCGTTAGGTTGTCTGTCCAAATACCCCGCAAGGTTGGCACGGTTGCCGACTTGTCCTTTTTGCAGGCAGTTACCAATAACAACAAGGCGGTTAGTATCATGCACGAAAATCGAACCGATAAGGTTTTCATACGATGTGGAAGTTTAATTACCCGTACGTGAACGCATTATATTATATAACAAGTTCTTCCAATTTTTTTGTTGAAGGACTTAGGGATGTCGCTAAACAAATAAATACAAATAGTATCGCCCTATTGTATCATCTGGCCCAAAAGCCCGTTAATGTTCGTGTAAATTCGTTTGACTGGATTTGTTCGCGTCAATTCCGCGACGTAAATTAACGAAAGCCAGCTGCGGCTGTACGCAATAAGTTCCATTATCCATCAAAATATTAAATAGCAGTGTCTCAATTTAGTCTTGATGAACATTATATCTCAATGCTCTTTGTGCTTTTGATTTCCATCTTAACGAATCGCTAAGAATTATTGTCTTGTCATCGGGGTTTTTTTACTTATAGCTTCGAACAAAACCTCTCTATGTTGTTTAGAATGACAAGAAGCTTTATTCTCTCATTCAATTAATCTACCATTCACTATTTGGCTTTCACTCACCGTTTCATCAAATTCACAGACTTCAAAACCCGGTTACTTACTTTTTCTCATAGCTTTCTGCACTTATTTTAAAGTGAGACTTTTATCTGAGGTAACGTTCTTGCTATAAGCGACTTTTAAATTTTCTAAATATTCACTCGGTGAGATAAGAGACATGACTTTAAGCCGTTCGTCTAATTGATTAGCATTCTCTACCGGCCAAACCATTTTTACGCCCGAGAACTGGTGGCGGTAGGTTGGGGTGACGTGAATTTGTATTTTGTCCTGTTGAAACTCCGTTTAGATTTTAAAAACTGAATTGCTGATTGAGGCCATTAATGAGTATTAATTAAGCGATGTCCGGCTGAAGTTGATTAAATTAAAAGTAAGCCGGATTGATAAACTTTTGTACAAGCCTAATAATTAAACAAGGGCACTGGGCATCAATTAATCATTTTGCTCGGTATCGAGTTTAAGGATGACGTTTCTATCACCATCGTTATAATAGGCAATTTTTACATATAGGCCGGGTCGTATCACGCCACCGTGCGAAGCTGATCTGGTATAGCCCAAGTCATTCCTGATGTAATCATTGTAGGTAAAATAAACATCCTTTACCTTAAAATGCTCTTGCTCACGGTAAATATCTTTTTCAATAGGATGGTAGTCGGTCACGCACCCTTCAACTATTGCATAATGATGGTTTTTACACAAACGTTTAAAAAAATTAAATGTACTGAAGCTATGGTAACCTAAGAATGTAATCCCGAATAATCCTACCAGTGTAATTATGGCGCCAATGATCATACCTAATATCCGTCGCGACTCGACATAGCTCATTAGTTCGTACTGGCTGCCTTTATCGGGGGGGAGCCTTGCTGTAAAAAATAGTAGCGGGCCAATCGTCAGGGGAAGAATAAAGAACAAGAATTGAAGTGATACCGACTCATTGTTAAAATCATACACATTGTGTAAGGCAGGAGGGGCGACCAAAATCATAACGATGGCAAATTAAGATTTTATATCTTCAATAAAAATGCCGTACGGTTTTGCAACAGGAAAATCGCTGAATTCCAAACGCAAATCATCTATTGCATATTTGCCCAATTCGTTGATTAATTAAACTAGAGATCAACAACATGCTATTTTACCACGATGCCACGCAGGCTGATTTTTAATTAGCATTTGCAATTAAAAAGAGATCAATAAAGCCTTATATCGAAGCAATATCGGGTTGGAAAGACACCAAACAACTTGACTTCCATGCAAAAGATTTAAACCCTATATCACTAAAATTCTTACGGATGAAGACGATACCGCGTTTAATATCGTTGTGCTAACAGAAAATGTTAATCGTATTTACCTGCAAAGCCTTTTTTGTGTGATAATGCCCACGGCCGAGGTGTAGGTACGCAGATTTTGAATGACTTAACCCATCAGACGAAATTAAAATTTAAAACCATCGAACTGCGAGTTTTTAAAACTATATATGCTAAGGGGCATGACATTGGCTTTATCTAACGATTTGCTGATGGTGCGGCGCTGATTGCGTGATAACGGTGTTGGGGCACAGCTTTAATTCAGCATACCATTTAATGCCTTTGCGTATTAGGGCATCGGGTTGCTGTTGATAGTTTTCGGTTTCAAAGGCAATCCACCAGCTAAACATTTTTGCATAGTACTGCACTTCGTTGATTTTTGGCTCAAATGCAACAGCACCTGTTAAAGGGAAAATATTGATACGCAAATTACTCCTCCGGTGAAAGAGGTATTGGCGATTGGTGCGAAGGTTGTTTTGGTAAATCGGCAGTAACTGAAATGTAGCGGCTAACATGCCGTAAAGTTACCAAATCTGCAAAGCCTTAAGTTGTACTATTTTAGTATTATTGTAAATAAAATAAAAAGTTATTTGGCTTTTTG
>CAJYSL010000444.1 GCA_913777515.1 uncultured Mucilaginibacter sp. | reverse complement strand
TGCTTTGTACCCGCAACATTAAAATGGGAATATTCAGAATCTTATTAGCCGTAGCGGTTATCCTGGCTCATGCAGGCGCCCTGAAATGGTTAGGGATGATTGACGGCGCCACGGCTGTTGAGGCTTTTTTTGCAATATCGGGTTTCTACATCACCATGATATTGCGCGAAAAGTATGTAAATATGGCTAATCCGTACTGGCTGTTTATCAGCAACCGTTTCTTAAAAATATTCCCGTTATATTGGCTGGTTTTATTGTTAACCATTACCTGCGCATCATTGGTTCCTCACTTTAACGAGCATGCTTATGCCGGCAGCCTAACCATGTACCGGCAATACGGTAAAGATTTAAGCTTTTCTACCTGGGCATACCTTCTGTTTAACCACATCGCGATCTTTTTTCAGGAAACGGCATTGTATATGGGCATCAACTTGCAAACGGGCAACCTGTTTGTTACCAAAAACTTTGCAGCAACCCACCCTTTATTGTGGCGGTTTGAGCTGGTGCCGCAGGCCTGGAGTGTAGGCCTGGAGTTAATGTTTTATGTGGTGGCGCCGTTTCTGGTTAAAAGGCGGTGGTGGGTTATTGCGCTTGTTGCACTGGCATCTTTTTATCTCAAATTTTATGGCTTAACGCATGGTTACAACAGCGACCCATTCACCTACCGGTTTTTCCCTTTCGAGCTCACGTACTTTTTATTTGGCGGGTTAAGTTTTATATTTTACAAAAAGTTTGTTCGCGGGGCCGTTATACCCAAAGCAGTAAGCGTAGGCATCTGGGCTGTACTCATCATTTGTACGTTATTTTATTCAAAAATTCAGTTCGGTTATGTGCATGAGTGTTACCTGTTGCTGGTAACTGCCAGCATGCCGTTTTTATTTAATTATACCAAGAATTTTAAAACCGACCGTTTTATAGGCGAGCTGTCGTACAGCGTATATCTCATCCATATTTTGGTGATGAACCTTTTAAAAACGGCGGGTGTTACCGCACATTTAACCGAAGCAACCATCATTGGCTCCATCATATCCAGCATCCTGATGGTTAACTTGATAGGCACCCGTATCGAAAAATCAAGACAAGCCCGCGTAACTACCAGTAGTCAGCCGGCCGGTCCGGTTATGGCCTTACCGAGGGAGGTACATTGATGGCTTGGAAGCTTTTGATATGGGTTTGTTGATAGTTCCTCAAAATGATAACCGCCAAGAATACTCATTTCGGATTTAGATGATTGTTTACTTTGGCCGCAGACGAACGCTCAAAACATAAGAAATATATTCAGGTTGAGAATTACCCGAGCGGATATTTATTCAGAGCATTTCAGTGTTGGCGTCGCCAATAGCTTGTTTTACAATATCTATCGCTTGTTGCTTTTTGATATTGTCGAGGTCTTTTTTGGCAAATAACGTAACTAAGTACACCCTGATTCCTTTGTTGGTTTTCACTAAGTTGTAATACAACACCCGAAAACCACCGCTTTTACCCTTATTGCTGCTGCTGTCGGGCATTCGTATTTTATAGATGTTTTCGCCGTAAGCATCGCCGGCTAAAGGGTTGGCCTTAAGGTGTGCAACCAAAGCTTGCAAATCTTCTTTTATCGCATGATGATTTTTAAACGGCTTCAAGCTTCGCTTAAATTCTCGGGTAAACAACACTTCATTTTCAGGCTTCATGTAAGCCTCAGTGTGTTCAGTCATTCCAGAGTTCGTCAAAAGACAGTGGTTTCAACTCGCCTTTTTCGATGGCTTCTACTTCCAGTATCCCCCTTTTAATCGACGCTTCCAATTCTTGCCTTTCCTTAACAGCCATAATTGCTTCCTTTAACATGTCGGCCCGTAACACGTTGCCGCTCAGCGCCAGCAACTGTTTTATCTCGCTCACTTCATTATCAGGCACTTCTACAGTGATGGTGGTCATGCTTTATAGGTTATGTTACTATATACACAAATATAATCAATAAAAGTACTCGTATGCACAAATGTTTTGCCGTGAGGCTTTGCCAGTTGGCGATTAATTTCCGGACTTTTTTGTCAGAATCAATGATGCCGCTTTAGCTCAAGGCGTAGTGTGGTTCTATTGCGCAGTACGCCCAACTTGTATTTTGGTGAGCATCTGTGTATTAATGACCTGACAGGTAAGTACAAGTAAGGCACTTGAACACCGCTCCACGGCACAAAGACTCGCGCTAAAAGTGGCTTGCTTATCATCCACTCATTCACTCATTGGCTTTCTCATCTGCACATCCGTACATTTGCATATCGGCACATCAAATACATCTGCACATCAAAAATATTCGCTCATCATCTATAAATAACACCACAACAACCATAAAAATTACCATAAACGCAACCGCGCCCCGCACTACCTTTGGCAGTATTATTTACCGTTTAATATCTGCAAAAATCATGGAACAAAAATTTCCGCTGCCGCCCTTTACTTACGAAACCGCGCTGCAAAAAGTACAACTGGCCGAAGATGCCTGGAACACCCAGGACCCCGAAAAAGTATCAAAAGCTTACACTGTCGACAGCGAGTGGCGCAACCGCTCGGTGTTTGTAAACGGCCGCGAAGAAATTGTAAAGTTCCTGACCCAAAAGTGGCAGAACGAGCATCAATATAAACTTAAAAAAGAGCTTTGGGCCTTTACCGGCAACCGCATAGCCGTACGCTTTGAGTACGAGTACCACGATGCCTCCGGACAATGGTTCAGGGCCTACGGTAACGAAAACTGGGAGTTTGACCCCAATGGCCTGATGCAAAAAAGATACGCCAGCATTAACGACGTGCCGATTGAGGAGAAAGACCGCCGGTTATAGTTTAAAGGCTTTGGGGATAGATATTAGGTGTGCTATGTTGCAGCTTGTGGTTGGTGTCATCACCACACCACCCGCGGACAGGTTTTTACTGCATGCTGCTTAGCACTGGCGGATGGTTTGTGACAACACAAACCATAGGCTGAATCAACCACCTTTGCCACTATTACTTGCCCCTGTTGCAGCTTGTGGTTGGTGTTATCACCACACCACCCGCATACAGGTTTTTACTGCACGCTTGCATGGCATCCTGCGCCACTGTTGCCAGTCGCCTTAACTTTTGCTATGTTTAGGGCAACAAACTCACAACACGCGCGTGAATATTCGCCAAAAACCTTATCACCTCCTGGGCCTAACCGGTTTAACATCCGCTTTAGTGTCGTTACTGCCCATGCGCTATCTGCTTAGTGTAAATTTTCATGATACCTATTTTGTGATGCCTTATATCGCTTTTTTAAGGTGTTGGGCGGTTTTGCTACTGGCTTTTTGGGGCCTTAATGCACTCGGCGCAAGTGCGCTTCAATCCGCCCGGTTAACCCGGGTGCATACCATAGCCCTGTTAATGGCGTTTGTGGCCAGTCATCTATTACTGCTCGACCCCGAACCTATGTTTTATTACAGGTTATCGCAACGGGTTGGTGTAGACTTTTACTGGCTGATGCTTTTAACTCCTTTGGTGATGATGGCCGCACTGCTGACCGCCTTCATAATGCTGCTCACTAATTTTGCGCTTTCATTGCGGCTTAGACGAACTCAGTAAGCCAGCCAATCGCAAAATCCACTAAACAAAACCAATGCCCCGTTTGTCTACCCGGTATGGATCCAAAAGAATTACCACTACCAGCCGACGAAGCCGAAAAATTAGCCGAACAAGCCCTGCAACCCGAGCGCCAGGAAGAAGCCCGCCAGGCCGAAGAAGAAACTGAGGTTAGCCCGATAGACATCAACCTGAAGCGCAGCGAGTAAAATTGCCCCTGCTCGTTTGTGCGGGATACAGACCTGCTTAAACGCGTGTTGCGTTAATATTTTGGCACTGTCCGGCATGCTTTCGCTGTTTTTTAAGCCAAACGAAAAAAATATTATCGTTTATCCGTCACAAACCCAAACAAAATACGTTAGGGGGTTAAAGCTTTTATTTTATAGCCGGCGCTTAATCCGCGCCTCCAACTGCTTTAACGCATGCTTAACCTGTACGTCCTGTTTTTAATATACGGTTTATTTATTTTTTACTGCACCCTGCTGGTATGGAGTTATGCCGACGGCGCCCTGTCGGTTTACCCGTTTTTGTGCCTGGCCGGTGCCGCTGTGCTGTTTGTGGTAGCGTCGGCACTGGCGTTGTACCACGTTAAACCCGCCGCCTGGCTGGGGCTGGTTTGCCTGGCCGTTACGTCGCCCATGTTTTTTGGCTTATTGCTGGATACGGGCTTGCAGTCGGGCATTCTCACAGCCATTATGGGTGCCGCCTCAGTAGTGTTTTACCTGGGCATGTTTACCTCCGTTAAAGTACTGCGCGGTGGCTCGTCGGCCATCACCATATCTTCACCTTTGCGGGTGACCCTATCGGTTGTTCCGGCAGGACTGTTTTTGTGGTGGTTGCTGGAAGTGTTTGTGTTGCGGTAGAGTTTTTAAGTCGGTTAGTCGGTACAAAACTTCTCTTTTGGACTGTCTCCTTAAACTGTAATGTTGAGCGATAGCGAAATGTCTTGATACTCGAGATAGTTGGGTTTAGAAGGGCCAATTTTCTTTATTCTAAACAAAAAAAGCCCGTCATTGCGAGGTACGAAGCAATCCCCTCGCGCTGAGCCAGCGTTTAGGCCTGTCCGGCGTTTGCCTGTCCTGCGGCAAACTTGTCCTAAAGAGATTGCTTCGTATCCTCGCAATGACGGGCTGGGAGAGAGCCAAGAATTAAGAGCCAAGGATCAAGAGCCAATTGTCATTAACAATCGCTCATTCACTCATTCAAAATTCACTCATTGCTTTTCTCATCTGCATATCCGCACATTTGCACATCAAAAAATCACTCAATGGCTTCCTTCCACCCGTTTTAGCTTTACGCTGTTGAGTGGGTTTACAATCATCGGGATTTTTTCTACTCGGGTTTCGCTGGTGTCGAGGCCGAAGGCTTTGGCATCGCCCTGGGCCATGTGCTTGATGGCGAAATAGCTGTTGAGAATGAAACCTTCGCTCAGGCTAAAGTTATTGTTGTACGACAGGAATTTCTCGAAGATAACAAACTGGAAATCGGCCGGCAGGTTGTAATTCCGTAACGATTCGTAACGGCTGGTAATGTCCAGTTCGCCGCGGGCAATCATCTCTTCAACCGCCTTACGGAACAGTACGTTTACCCTCGGCTGTATCCTGAAACCAATCCTGAATTCCAGGCGGATAACTTTATCCTCCTCCAGTTCTTCTACCAGGTATTCCAGCGTGTAAGGCTCGTCGGTACGTTCGATGTGTACAAACCAGTAAACGTCGGCCCGCTTGGGCTTGCGGCTCAGGATGGAGTGCATAATTTTTTGCTCAATTTGTTTGCTGCTGTTGGCTTTGGTTAAATAAATCAAATGCGTGGCAAATTTGGGGATGCCCTGGTCGGCGCTCATAGCCTGCAGCATCGGGATATACTCCTTAAGGTCCACAAAGTTGAGGAAGCGGTTGTTGATTTTGCGGGCCCGGTACCAGATGTACATGGTGAAAATCAGTCCTACCTCAAATACCAGGAAGAATAAACGTTTAACAATTTTAACGGCGTTGGCTACAAAAAACGAGAACTCTACGCTCAAAAATACGCACAAAATGATAAGCACCAACCAAGCCGGCCAATGTTTCACATAACGCATAAAGTAATACATGAGCACGGTAGTCATCAGCATGGCTATGGTGATTGAAAAGCCGTAAGCCGCGGTCATAGATTCGGACGTTTTAAAGTACAGTGCCACGGCAATACAGCCAAAACACAAAATCCAGTTGATACTCGGAATATAGATTTGTCCGCGGATGTTGCTCGGATATTTAACCGTAACACGCGGCCAGAAGTTCATGCTCATAGCCTCGCTGATTAAGGTAAACGACCCGCTGATGAGCGCCTGGCTGGCAATAATGGTAGCCATGGTGGCAATGCCAATGGCAGGAAGCAAAAAGGCATGCGGCACAATCTCAAAAAATGGGTTTACCCCCTCAAAAGCCTGGTACTTGCTTTGGGTAAGCACCCAAGCACCCTGGCCCAGGTAGTTAAGCACTAAACAGGTTTTTACAAAAATCCAGCTTACCTGTATGTTTTTACGACCGCAGTGGCCCAGGTCGGAGTACAAAGCTTCGGCACCGGTGGTACACAAAAAAACGGCACCTAACAGCCAGAAACCATTAGGGTGCTGGGTTAATAAATTCCAGGCATAAACGGGGTTTAAAGCTTTAAATATTTGCGGATAATGCGCGACCTGGATGGTGCCAACAAAGCCCAGCATAATAAACCAGACCAGCATCACCGGACCAAAAGCCTTGCCCACCACGTTGGTGCCAAACTGCTGA